>JACOUJ010000185.1 GCA_016177865.1 Candidatus Rokuibacteriota bacterium | reverse complement strand
GCCCCCAGGGCCTCGACGGCCAGAGACTTCCCTTTGAGGTCGGCGGGGTTCTTGAGCGGCGAGTCGGCGCGGACGAAGATCGCGGCGGCCTGCCCCTTGGCGTGGAGCGCGACCGAGAGAATCTTGAGGTGGACGCCGCGCTGCTGAAACTGGGGGACGGCGACCACCGCGGTCTGAACCACGTCGAACTGCTTGGTCCCCGTGGCCTGGATCAGGGCGGGGATGTTGAGGGCCCGGGTCTCGATGTCAATGACGTCGGATTTCAGAATCCCTTCCTCGATCGCGTGGAAGACCGCCCGGTGCGAGTCCTCGTCCAGGTAGGCGACGGCGATCTTCTCCTTCGCGTCGACAGGGCCGACCAGAGCCACGAGCACGCCGAAGATCATCACGAACCGCAGGAGCGCCATGGCGGACCTCCTCTGAGTCATTGAAGCGTGAGACTGCCGTCCGAATGAACCGTCTCTCCCCCGACCATCGTGAGGCGGACCCGGATCCGCTTGAAGTCAGTCGGGGGCGTGGTGAGTGGATTATGGATCAACACTACGAAGTCTGCCAAGGCCCCCGCCTCGATCCGTCCCATCTCGGCCGTGCCGAGGAGGTCGGCGGATTCTCGCGTGTGTGCTCGGAGCGCGGCCTCGACGGAAATGGCTTCTTCCGGCCCGAGGAGGCCGGCGTGCTCTGTCTCCCGCGTGACGTCGACGTGAAGGGAGAGGATCTGCTCGTGGGGGCAGACGTTGGCGTCGGTGCCGCCTGCGACCCGAAGCCCGAGGTCGAGCCACGACCGGATCGGATAGGCGGCGTGCGCCCGCTGCGCTCCCCAGTGCTTCAGCATGTTTTGGCCGAGTGTATAGAGGTGGAGCGGCTGGGCGGTGATCCACACGCCCATGTCTCGAAGGCGTCGGCTTTGGGCGTGATCGGCGAGGATCGCGTGCTCGATCGCCCAGCGCTGGTCCTGGAGTCTCGCCTCCTTGTTTACCGCCTCGAAGGCCTCGATGAGCTTGATGGCACCCACCCGGAGCCACGAGTCTCCGAAGTCGGAGGCGACGAGCTGCCGTTCCAGTCCCGCGAGGGCGACGGCAGGGTCAGCCCCTGACGGCAGCCCGGCCATTCCCGAGACCCTGAGGGTAAGCTTCCGTTCACGCCGGAGCGCCAGATAGGTGCGGAAGTCCTCCGCGTCGAGCCCGGGCTCCTTGACGAGCCCTGGATCGCGGACGGCCGTGATCCCGGCGCGGTTGAAAAGGGCCATGACCTGGCGTAACGCGTCCACCTTGTCTTGAAAGGTGGGTGCGGGGATGAGCCGGCTCACGAGGTTCATCGCCGAGGTCTCGAAGAGCTGGCCCGTGAGCCGGCCCCTGTCCGGGTCGCGGAGGAACGCCCCTCCCGGCGGATCCGGTGCTCGCTCGTCGATGCCCGCAAGCTGGAGCGCGAGCGAATTGACCACCGCCGTGTGCCCCCCACGTGGAATATAGACGGGGTGCTTTGGGCCCACGGCATCCAGCTCGTCACGGCTGGGGAAGCGCTTTTCCGCCAGGCCGGCCTCGTGCCAGGACGCCGCCGCGACGATCCACTCGCCGTCCGGGAGACTCCGGGCGCGCCCCTCGATGGTCTGGAGGACTTCAGCGACGGCCTTGAGTCCTCCAAGCTGGACTTTTCGGAGGTCGAGCCCGGCCTTGAGCATGTGGTTGTGGCTGTCGACGAAGCCGGGGACGAGAGTGTGGTCGTTGAGCATGAGCCTGCGGGTCCGCGGCCCCGCGAGTTCCTGAGCCCGCTCCTCCGGTCCCACCCAGAGCACACGGTCCCGCTTGACGGCGACGGCGGTGGCCGTGGGGAGCCGGTCACTGCACGTGATGACGGTGCCGCCGGTGACGAGAAGGTCGGGCTGAAGCTCTTCGATCTGAATCATCCGAGTGCCGCGATTGCTTCGATCTCGATCAGGCAGCCGGCGTCCTGGTCGTAGAGCCCCTTGACCTCGACAAGGGTCATGGCCGGGTAATGGCGCCCGAAATACTCTCGGTAAGCCTCGCCGATGGCTTTGCTCTGCCGCCGATACTCCTCTTTGTCGAGGACATAGATCGTCATCTTGGCGATGTCCTGGAGGCTTCCACCCCGGCTCTCGACCAGGGTCTTGAGGTTTTCACAGACCCGACGAAACTGAGCCACCAGGTTACCTTTCCCGACGACTTGGCCGTTTGTATCGAATGCGACCTGCCCTGCCATGAAAAGGAGACGACTTCCCGCAACCTCAACGGCATGAGAGAACCCGCGGGGCCTGCTGAGAGTCGGAGGATTGATCGGGAGGTTCGCCATTGTCTCAGAGGAGGATAGCGAGAAATGGGGGGGAGATCAAGCCGGACACTGGCGTCATTCCATACCCGCGGCGCGCGACAGAAGGGGTGGAAGCTTTCCAGTGGAAATATTCCATACGATGGCCGTTGGTGTTTCAGCTCACGGGCCGGAAGCTCACGATTTATATTGCCTTAAAGCCCTCGTTGGCCCCTGGCATAGCTGTTGCTT
>JACOUJ010000101.1 GCA_016177865.1 Candidatus Rokuibacteriota bacterium | reverse complement strand
GCTTGAATGTCCACCACCTCTTCCCTCGCCCATCCTCCTTCCGGCCCCACCAGGAGAAGGGCGTCGTTCACTGAGTCGCTGGTCCGATCAAACACAGCCTCGATGGACTCCTCCGCCCCTTCCCAGAGGCAGAGGGCCAAATCAACCGGGGGACGAGCCCTCAGGAACTCTGCCAGTGACATTGAGGGTTCGATCCGGGGGATGACCCCCCGCCCTGCCTGTTTGGCGGCCTCCTTCGCCACTCGCTGCCAGCGGCGGAGCTTATGGTTGGCACGAGGAGGGGAGAGATGAACGACGGTGCGTGCTGTCAGAAGTGGCAGGATTCGAGTGACTCCCAGCTCCGTGGCCTTTTGGATCACCCATTCGAATTTCTCCCCCTTGGGGAGAGCCTGGACCAGGGTGCAGGAGAGCGGGGATTCTGTCGCGGATCGGGAAGAGGCGAGCACCGCACCTTCCATCCCCTCCGGGGTGACGGCCTCGAGGCGGACTTGATAGTGGTGACCGGCGCCGTCAAAGAGCTCTACAACGTCCCCGGGGCCGAGTCGACGGACTCGACGAATATGGTGACTCTCCTCAGGATCAAGCCTGACCCGGAGTCCCTGGATCGCGTCGGGGCGTACATGAAATCGCGCCACTAGCGACGCTCCGCCCTGACCGCGCACCATTCCTCTCCCGCGATTCGCTCCGCGATCCGAAAACCGAAGGCGGCCAGGAGAGCCGCCATCTGATCCGTTTCGGAAGCCAAGATCCCGCCCAGGATCGCCTGACCGCCTGGGGCGAGGAGGCGATGATAGACGGAGAGAAAGGGCCGGTGTGTATCGGTGAGGAGGTTGGCCAGGATCAGGGCAAAAGGAGGCTCACCAAGACTGTCCGGCGAGGCGAGCACCACCCGGACATGACGGTCCACTTGATTGAGATCGACGTTTTCTCTGGCGGCAGCCACCGCGTCCGGGTCAACGTCAATCGCGAGACACTGCGGGACGCCGAGGGCCACGGCGGCAATCGCGAGGATGCCCGTCCCGGTGCCAATGTCAAGGGCACGGGCAGGGAGCGCGCCCGTCAGGAGGGTGTCGAGGAGCTGAAGACACCCTTGGGTCGTCTCGTGTTGCCCTGTTCCGAACGCCCGCCCAGGGCTGATTTGAATGACGCACTCCCCGACGCCGGCAGAGACGCGCTCCCATGGCGGGGCGATCCACACGCGCCCGATTCGAACCGGCCGAAAGTGGACCTGCCAGGCCTTCTCCCAAGCGCTGTCGTCGAGCTTAAGGAGTTCAATCGGGCCCAGAGTCCCTGGCAGTCCGAGCGTTTGGAGAGAGTGGAGGTACGTGGCAAGGTGCTGGCGGATGGTCTCGGGGGACCGAACGGCGGGGAAGAACGCCCGCAGCGTTTCCTCTTCCACGACCCCCAGAGCGCCGACCTCCCAGAGGTAGTTAGTCAGGGCTTCGGAGGCCTCCGGGTGACAGGCGAGGCGTAGTTCCCAGTAGTGCTGCTCCACGTTAGCGCGAGGGATGGAATTCATGGCGGGTGGCGCCGGGAATGCCGTACCTTTGCGGGCACCGAGTTCGCCGAAGGCGGCTTGGTCGGGGACCCCCGTCAGGGTGACGCGGACACCGGGCCCAGCCGTAGGCCGGCCTTGGTCGGGCTCGGAGGAGGCGTCCCGGCGACAGGACCCGCCCGAAATCGGAAAGATCCACTGAGGGTCACGAGCCGAAGGCCTTCTTCACCCGCTCAAGAAACTGGCCGATCAGAGGTCCTTCCTGTCCCCGGCTCAGGCGCTCGAACTCTTCCAGGAGCGCCCGCTGCTTGGCCGTCAGCTTGGTTGGAACCTCGACGACCACCTGATAGAGAAGGTCGCCCCGACCGTAACCTCGGAGGTTCGGCATCCCCTTTCCTCTCAATCGGAGCATATCTCCGTTCTGGGTGCCAGCTTGGATGCGGAGCTGGGCCGGACCATCCAGAGTCGGAACCTCCGCTTCACCCCCGAGCGCCGCCTGAGGGAAAGAAAGGGGGAGCTGGCAGAGCAAATCATCGCCGTGTCGCGTAAAGAGGTCGTGCTCTTTGATCGCGATGACGACATAGAGATCGCCCGAGGGCCCACCCCGAACGCCCGCCGCGCCCTCGCCAGCCAATCGGATCTGGGAACCGTGTTCGATCCCTGCCGGGATTTTCACCTTGAGGAGATGCTCGCGCTCGACTCGCCCCTGCCCCCGACACTCCTTGCACGGCGTTTTCACCACCGTTCCTTCTCCGCCGCACTGCGGGCAGGTCCGCGCGACCGTAAGGAACCCCTGGTTGAAACGAACCTGACCCTGCCCGTGACACGTTTGGCAAGTGTCGCGACGGGTCCCGGGCTCAAGCCCGGACCCCTTACAGACCTGGCATGGTTCCTGACGTGGGATTTGGATCTTTGTCTCGATTCCTGTGGCAGCCTCCTCGAGTGCGATCTCAAGGTCGTAACGGAGGTCCGCCCCCCGCCGCGCTCGGCTCCCACGGCGGCCGGTGGTCCCTCCGAAAAAACCCTCAAACAGGTCGCCGAAGAGATCGCCAAATCCCGTGAAGTTGAAGTCACTCATCACGCCATCGACCCGGCCGAATCGGTCATACTGATGGCGTTTCTCGCCGTCCGAGAGAACCGCGTAAGCCTCGCTGATCTCCTTGAATCGCTCCTCGGCCTCTTTGTTATTGGGGTTACGGTCGGGATGGTGTTGGAGGGCGAGCTGGCGATAGGCCTTTTTAATTTCGGCCTCAGTGGCGTCACGAGGAACGCCCAACAGTTCGTAGTAGTCGCGGGCCATCTCAGATTGGGGGGCCGAAGACCCCGCCTTCATGATGCAGAATCATCAGGGTTCGGACTCAGAATCCTTCGGGGAGACGGCCACCGTCACTTGAGCCGGCCGGAGTACTCGACCATTCCGAAGGTACCCTCGCCGAGTCTCCTCCAATACGGTATTGTCAGGAGACTCGGTCGTCTCGACGCGCATCACGGCCTCATGACGCTCGGGATCAAACGTCTCGCCCAGAGACATGAACGGAACAACTCCCGTCTTCTCAAGCACTTTAAGGAGCTGCTGATGGATCAACTCCACCCCCGAAACAAATCTCTCGAAGTGCTGGGGGCTCCTTGGGGCATCGAGGGCCCGCTCAAAGTTATCCAGGACCGAGAGGAGTTCCTGGAGAAGACCCTCTTCAGCGGCGCGGACCAGATCTTCCTTTTCACGTTGGGCCCGCTTCCGGTAGTTTTCCAGGTCGGCCACTGCTCGGAGGTGACGATCCCGAAGGCTCTCGGCCTCACGCACCTTCTCATCGAGGGCGGCTTGAAGACGGCTTAACTCGTCCGCGCGGGTCTCTGTCGGTTCGTCCATGGAGGCTACACCCGAACACGCGACCTTTCGGCCTCATTCAGGCCCCTGAGCCACTGGCCCATCAGGGTCGCGGTCTCTTCCACGAGAGAGACGATCTGGTCATAGGGCATCCGCCGCGGGCCGACCACGCCCAGGATTCCCAGAACTTGGTTCCCGGCCGAATAGGTTGAGGTCACGAGGGAGAAATCTTGCAGTTCTTCATAGGGATTTTCCCGTCCGATCAAGACCTGGACCCCTGGTGAATCCGCGTGAAGCGTCAAGAGATTCACGAGCCTTCCCTTGGCCTCGAGAGTTCTCAACAGATCCTTCATCGCCTGAATGTCCGAGAACTCGGGCTGATCCAGGATGTTCAGGATCCCGCTAAGGTAGAGATTCCGCTCTCCGACGACGGCCAAGACCTGCCGAGCCAGATCCTCAGCCTGATCAGGATCCTGGGGTCGCTCCCCGGCACGCTCGACCCACTGCTGAATAGATTCAAAGGTCCGCCCCCCAAAGCGGTCCGTCAGGAGGCGGGAGAATTCACGGAGCTCTCCCGGAGGGATCGCTGGTTCGACCGAAAGGACCTTCGTGGTGAGCCATCCCGACTCGGTGACGACAACCGCCAGGACCCGATTCCCTTCCAGCGCGAGGAGCTCAACCCGTTCGAGGATGGTCGTCCTGAGTGGAGGCGCCAGGACCATCCCGGTCAGGCGGGAAGAGACCGAGAGGTGCTGAGAGATCTCCGCCATCAGAGATTCCACCTCGGTGCGAGGCGAGAAGGGAGGGGAGGCTCGATGTCCGCGCTCCCGACCGGGGAGGAGACTATCCACATAGAACCGGTACGCCTGATCCGTCGGAACCCGGCCTGCCGAGGTGTGCGGCTGCGTGAGGTAGCCGAGCTCTTCCAAATCTGCCATGGTATTCCGGATGGTCGCTGGAGACAGGCCCAAGGGATAACGCTTCGCCACCACCCTCGATCCCACGGGCCCGGCCGTCCTGATATAGTCATCCAGCACGGCCTGGAGCACCTGCCGGCGTCGTTCGGTCAGTTCGGGCTCGACCATCACCGCCTCCTTCGATCCATTAGCACTCCCCCATTTGGAGTGCTAAACAAAGGCTAGCAACTGGACGCGAGGCTGTCAAGTTTGCGAGCTAAACAAGCTCAGTGAAAAGCGTAT
>JACOUJ010000184.1 GCA_016177865.1 Candidatus Rokuibacteriota bacterium | reverse complement strand
CCTTCCTGGCCACCCTCTACCCGTCGCGCCAGGCGGCTCGACTCAACCCGGTTGAGGCCCTCAGGTATGAGTGAGCGGATCCGGACTTTGGGGCTGGCGAAAGAGTACCGAAGCGGGAGCGAGTTCCTGAGGGTCCTCAAGGACGTGACCCTCACGGTTCGGGCCGGCGAGATGGTGGCCGTGGTGGGGGCCTCCGGAGTGGGCAAGTCCACCCTCCTCCACCTCCTTGGAGCCCTCGACCGACCTACCGGAGGTTACGTCTTCCTCGACGGAGAGGACCTCTTTGCGCGCGGGGACCGGGACCTGGACCGGATTCGATCAGAGCGGATTGGATTTGTGTTTCAGATGTATAATCTTCTCCGGGAGTTCTCCGCCCTGGAGAATGCGGCATTGCCCGCGCTGATCCAGAGGCGGCCCATGGCGGTGGCCACGGAGGCCGCGGAGGCAGCTCTCCGCGAGATGGGGTTGGCTGAGCGGCTTCACCATCGCCCGGGAGAGCTCTCCGGCGGTGAGCAGCAGCGGGTGGCCATCGCCCGAGCCCTCGTGGCGCGTCCGTCGATCCTTCTGGCGGATGAGCCAACGGGGAACCTTGACGCCAAAGCGAGCGAGGCGATCTTTGACCTCTTTCTTCGGCTCCAGGCGGAGCGGGGATTGACGATCGTAGTGGTGACGCATAACGAGCGGTTGGCACGAAAGGCGGAGCGGCTCTACCGGCTCGTGGACGGACGTACGCTGGAGGAATAGGCAGAGAGCAAGGAAAGACCCATGGGGATCAGCTACTACATCGACGGAAAACTTTACCCGAAGGAGGAGGCGAAGGTTTCGGTCCTCGATCACGGGTTCCTTTACGGCGACGGTGTCTTCGAGGGGATCCGGGCCTACAATGGCCGGGTCTTTCGCCTGGAGCAGCACCTCGATCGCCTCTGGCAGGGGGCCAGAACGCTCATGCTGCAGATCCCGCTGTCCCGGGACGCGCTTCGAAAGGCGGTCCTTTGGACCCTTCGGGAGAACAAGCTTCGGGATGCCTACATCCGTCTGGTGGTCACCCGGGGAGTCGGAGACCTCGGGCTTGACCCGCGAAAGTGTCCCAGACCCTCTGTGATCATCATCACCGATACCATCTCGCTCTATCCGGCCGAGCTCTACGAGCGCGGGATGGAGGTTGTGTCGGTCTCTACCCGAAAGAACCGGACTGACGCCCTGAACCCCAACATCAAGTGCCTCAATTATCTGAACCAGATCCTCGGGCGGCTCGAGGTGAATCGGGAAGGGGCCCCGGAGGGGATCATGCTCAATCAGGACGGCCATGTGGCCGAGGCCACGGCCGACAATATCTTTATGGTGCTTAAGGGAATTCTAGTGACCCCGCCGGCGATCGCCGGAATCCTCCTCGGGATCACCCGGGAGACGGTTCTCGAACTGGCGGTCAAAGAAGGGATTCCAACAGAAGAGAAGCTTTTTGGTTTGCATACACTGTATAATAGCGAGGAGTGCTTTTTGACCGGGACCGGGGCCGAGGTGGTCCCGGTGGTCAAGGTGGACGGCCGGACAATCGGAGCCGGCGTTCCAGGGGAGATGACTCGGCGGATTATAAAGAGCTTCCGCGAACTGGTGCAACAGGAAGGGACGCCCATTGACGGATGACGGAGAGCCGGCGACAACCCCACGGGGGAGGTGAGGTGGATCGTGTTTGAACGGTTTACGGAGCGGGCGAGACGGGTCATTATCCTAGCGCGGGAGGAGGCAGGGCGGTTCCGCCACGACTTTGTCGGGACCGAGCATATCCTCCTGGGGCTGATCCGGGACGGGGAGGGGATCGCGACCGCGGTCCTCCAGCGCCTCGGCCTCCGCCTCGAGACAGTCAAGTCAGAGGTGGAGCGGGCCCTCGCAGGCTTCCCGAAGACCTTTACCTTCGGTGAAGTTCCCTTCACCCCCCAGGCCAAGCGGGTCCTGGAGCTGTCTATCGAAGAGGCGAGGCAGCTCGGCCACAACTACATCGGGACCGAACATCTCCTCCTCGGCCTCATGAAGGAAGGGCAGTCCATTGCCGCCAAGATCCTTGAGGGACTCGGCGCACGAATGGATGAGGTGCGACAGGAAACCCTGGCCCTCCTGGGCGATCAGTACTATCCCCGCCCCAAGAAGCGAAGCCAGACGCCGGTCCTCGATGAGTTCTCCCGCGACCTGACCCAGCTTGCGCGCGAAGGCAAGCTCGACCCGGTCATCGGCCGGGAGACGGAGATCGAGCGGGTGATCCAGATCCTATCCCGCCGGACGAAGAACAACCCGGTCTTGATTGGTGAGCCCGGGGTCGGAAAGACGGCCATTGTGGAAGGCTTGGCCCAGAAGATCGTGAGCCACGATGTCCCAGACGTTCTTATCGGCAAGCGCCTGCTCCAACTCGACCTGGGAGCGCTGGTGGCCGGGACGAAGTACCGCGGCCAGTTCGAGGAGCGCTTGAAGGCCGTCATGAAGGAGATCCGCCAGTCCGAGCACGTCATCCTCTTCCTGGACGAGCTGCACACCCTGATCGGCGCCGGGGCCGCCGAAGGCGCCATTGATGCCTCCAATATGCTCAAGCCGGCGCTCAGCCGGGGAGAGATTCAGACCATCGGGGCCACAACCCTGGACGAATATCGAAAATATATTGAAAAGGACGGAGCGCTCGAACGGCGCTTCCAGCCCATTATCGTTAGGCCCCCGGCGGTTCCGGAGGCGATCGAGATCATCCGAGGACTCCGCCCCAAATATGAGGCCCACCATCGGGTGAAGATCACTGACGAAGCGATCAACTTGGCCGTCAAGCTGGCGGACCGCTACATCACGGAGCGTCAACTCCCCGACAAGGCCATTGATGTCATTGATGAAGCTGCCTCTCGCACCCGTCTCATGTCCATGACCCCCCCGCCCGAGGTCAAAGAGATGGAGAAAGAGATCGAGCGGGTGGTGCGGGAAAAGGATATGTACCTCGAGGCCCAGGAGTTCGAGAAGGCCGCCTCCCTCCGGGAGAAAGAGAAGTTTTTGCGCGGGCGGGATGAGGATCTGAAACGGGAGTGGGAGAAGAACAAGGGACGCCAGCAGCTTACGGTGGGGGAGGAAGACGTCGAATACATCGTCTCCCGCTGGACCGGCATCCCCCTCTCCCGGATCGAGGAAAAGGAATCGCAAAAACTCGCCCGCATGGAAGAGGCCCTTCACGGCCGCATCATTGGCCAGGAGGATGCGCTCCGGGCGGTCTCCAAGGCGATCCGCCGCTCGCGGGCGGGCCTGAAGGACGTCAAACGCCCAGTGGGCTCATTCGTCTTCCTGGGACCGACCGGGG
>JACOUJ010000183.1 GCA_016177865.1 Candidatus Rokuibacteriota bacterium | reverse complement strand
CGATTCGTTTGCCCGGGGTCTACTGGAGGGACCTCACTACACGCGACCAGCCGAGTTTCAGGGGCTCGAGGTCCCTCCACTGCTCCTCTCGGGCGATCATGCGGCCATCGCGACTTGGCGCCGCCGCCAGGCCCTCTGGCTGACGTATTGCCACCGGCCGGACCTCCTGACACAGGCCGACCTCAACGACGAGGAGCGGGCCCTCATTGAAGCGTTCAGGGGAGGCAGAACCCTCGCCGATCTTGACAAGTCTTAGCGGACAAAGGAGTCGGGGTCATGGATGCCATCGATCTGGTTGAAGCGCCACTCATCAAAAAGGAGCGAGCGAACTTCGCCCCCGGGGATATGGTCAAGGTGCACGTGAAGGTCGTCGAGGGGGAGAAGGAACGGGTCCAGGTGTTCGAGGGCATCGTGATGAGAAAACGCGGCGAGGGAGCTCGGGCCAGCTTCACGGTCCGTCGGGTTTCCTACGGCGTGGGGGTTGAGCGCACCTTCCCCATCTACTCCCCCCGCATAGAAAAAATCGTCGTGGTCAAACACGGTAAGATTCGACGGGCCAAGCTCTATTACCTCCGGGAGCGGACCGGCAAGTCGGCCCGAATCCGGGAGAAGCGGATCCTTCCAACCTCTTGATGGGGTGAAGCGGGCCTCGGCCATCCGTCAGCGGGAGCTGTTTCCGCGCCCCCCGGGTCTGTACGGGTTCGAGCGCGAAGCATGGGGTCAGGGGCTCCGGCGCGTCGCCGGGGTTGACGAGGTCGGCCGCGGTCCCTTGGCCGGTCCAGTCGTGGCGGCCGCGGTGATCCTCGATCCTGCACGACGCATCGCTGGCCTCCGCGACTCGAAGCTCCTCACTGAAGTTCAGCGGAAACGCCTGGCGGAAGAGATCTGGGCCAAGGCCCTGGCCATTGGTCTCGGCGAAGCGGACTCCGCGACTATTGACCGGATCAATGTCCTCGAGGCCACCCGTCTCGCCATGCGCGAGGCCCTGGCCCGGCTGGGCACCCCTCCTGAGTTAGTGTTGATCGACGCCGTGCGACTCCCCGGGCTCAGCTATCCCCAGCGGGCCATCATTAAAGGGGATCGGCGGTCGGCGTCAATCGCCGCGGCTTCTATCGTGGCCAAGGTCCACAGAGACCGGCTGATGGCCGAATGGGACCGTCATTACCCCCGTTACGGCTTCGCCGAGCACAAGGGATACGGGACCGGCACCCATCAGGCTGCCCTCCGCCGTTATGGCCCGTGCCCGCTCCACCGGAGGAGCTTCCGGGGGGTGCTAGGGGATGAGAGATGAAGCGGGCGACAAAGCCGCTCGGTGATCGCGGAGAGGCCGAGGCAGTACGCTTCCTGAAGAAAAAGGGGTTTACCATCCTCGCCGAGAAATACCGCTCCCATCTTGGCGAGCTGGACTTGGTGGCCCGCGACGGGAACGCCATCGTCTTTGTCGAAGTCAAGGCTCGGCAGGGGACCAGTGGCGATCCCCCGCAGGCCGCTGTGAACTCAAGGAAGCAGCACCGGCTGGCCCGCCTCGCGCTCAGCTATCTGAGTCGCCACAATCTTCACGGCGGCCCCTGCCGGTTTGACGTCGTCGCCGTGACATTCGACGACGCCGGCGCAGTCGAGCACGTCAATCACATTGAGAACGCGTTCACCCTGTGCGACTGGCAGGGGTGATCGGAATTGATGATTGACACCTTTCCCGTCCGGAAGTAGCATTGCGGCACCCGACTGGAGATCCGGAGAACGCATCGGATCTGAAGCAACGCTCGAAGGGGTCATCGCGGCCCGCATGCTGGTCCTGATCGGTCGGCTCGGGGAATGCATATGCTTCCCCAGCAAGTCAACCCCCAGGGCGGCGGCACGCGAGACACGAAAGGCCACTATGATGTCCCAATGCGCGACTGCACGGTCATCCTCGATGGCGACGTCATCATCGATCAGGGCAAATTCGTCGACAGGAAGATGATCGTGGAGCGAGTCGAACGCTGACGGCCCGCGGGATCGAGTATCCATGCTGGCGCGGGTCTACTCTGCGTGCCTCCAGGGAATCGAGGCGGCGTTGGTTTCGGTGGAAGTAGATGTCGCTCACGGGCTGCCGTCTTTCACGACCGTCGGGCTGCCGGACGCTGCCGTGAGGGAGAGCCGGGACCGGGTGCGCGCAGCCCTCAAGAACGGCGGTTTTACCTTCCCCGTGGAGCGCATCACCGTCAATCTGGCCCCGGCTGATCTCAAGAAAGAAGGGGCGAGCTTCGACCTGCCGATCGCGCTCGGGATCCTCGCGGCCACCGGGGCGGTGAAAGGAGACGGCCTGGGCGCCCTCGCGGTTCTCGGGGAGCTCGGACTCGATGGAGGCCTCCGACCCGTCCGCGGGGTTCTGCCGACCGCCTTAGCGGCGGCGCGGGAGGGAAAGCGGCTCCTGGTCCCGGCGGCTAACGGGTCGGAAGCGGCCGCGGTCGAAGGGCTGACCGTCTTTGGAGCGGAAAGTCTCTCTCAGGTTGCGGCGTTTCTCAATGGCGAGATTGGGCTCGACCCGGTGGGCTTCGGTGGGCCCGCGCCCGCGGAATCCGATGAGCTCGTGGACTTTGCCGAGGTGCGCGGCCAGGCGCACGTGAAGCGAGCGCTTGAGATTGCAGCCGCAGGGGCTCACCATGTTCTCATGATCGGTCCCCCGGGCGCCGGGAAGACACTCCTCTCGCGGCGCCTCCCCACTATCCTTCCGCCCTTGACCGGAAGCGAAGCCATTGAGGCGAGCGTCATCTGGAGTGTGGCTGGCCTCCTCGCGCCCGGACAAGGCCTCCTGGGTCAGCGACCGTTTCGTGCCCCCCACCATACGATCTCAGACGCCGGACTTATTGGTGGGGGGACGTATCCACACCCGGGTGAGGTGAGTCTGGCCCACCACGGCGTCCTCTTCCTCGATGAGCTGCCTGAATTCCATCAGCACGTCCTCGAGACCCTCCGTCAGCCCATGGAGGACGGCGTCGTGACGATCTCGAGGGCGGGGGGCTCCATGACGTTTCCCGCTCGCTTTCAGCTCGTGGCAGCGACGAATCCCTGCCGTCGAGGCTGCCCTTCGTTCGAGGCATGTGCGTGCACGCCTCCCGAGCGTCAACGCTACCTGGGGAAGATCTCTCGACCCCTCCTGGATCGCGTTGATCTTCACGTCGAGGTCCCCTCCCTGACGGCCGAGGAACTGACCGCACCCCCACGCGGGGAATCCTCCGTAGTGATCCGGGAGCGGGTGATAGCGGGGCGTGAGCGGCAACTGGCCCGTTTCGGCCGGAGCCGGATTCGCTCGAATGCTCAAATGGGGCCGCGCCTTCTCCGGCGCCACTGTCCGTTACCTCCTGAAGGCGAGCGCCTTCTCTCCCTCGCCGTGGCCCGTCTCGGGCTCTCGGCACGCGGGCACGACCGGGTCCTTCGAGTCGCCAGGACCATTGCCGATCTCGCGGGGGAAGAGTCCATTCGTCCTGAACACGTCGCTGAGGCCATCCAATATCGGAGCCTAGATCGCGGGCAATCCAGATGAGAGAGGACCGATGAACCCCATGCCCGAACTCAACCGCCAAGAGACCGCCCTTTTGGTTGTGGACGTGCAGGAGCGGCTCTTTTCCGCCATGGAAGCGGGGCGCCGGGATGCCATGGTGAAGAACATCAAGATCCTGGTGGCCGCCGGCCGACGCCTCGGCCTTCAGGTCTTCGTCTCAGAGCAGTATCCCAAGGGGCTCGGTCACACCCTGCCGGAGTTGAGAGAACTGCTCGCGGGTGTCGAGCCGATGGAGAAGGTCACCTTCTCGTGCTGTGCGGCTGAGGGGTTTTCGGACCGCCTCCGAGGCTCGGGGGCCAGAAACGTGATCGTCACGGGGATCGAGACTCACGTCTGCGTGCTGCTCACCGCGCTAGATCTCTTGAGTGCGGGGTCTACGGTCTACGTCCCGGCTGATGCGGTCTGCTCCCGGACCCGCGAGAACCACGAGATCGGTTTCGGCCAACTCAGAGATGCGGGGGCCGTGGTCACCTCGACCGAAACCCTCCTCTACCAGCTCCTCGGGCGAAGCGACACCGAGGATTTTCGGTTCCTCCAGAGCCTGATCAAGTAGTGCGACGCGTTGGGGGGTAAATGAGGCGTGGAGCAAGCGTACTGCGAACCCGGGTGAAGGGGTCCAGGGGGCGTTTAACGGCCGTTACGGACGCGGGGCGGGAGGTTTGTGTACGTGACGGTGCCGTCCCTGTCTTGAAGACGGTAGACGCGCTGAGGCGCGACGCGTGACGCGGGGAGATCCCCGGAGTAGAGGCCGAGAATCTTCTTGACGTAGTCCTGAGTCTCCGGGTAGGGAGGGATCCCTCGGTGCGACCGAACCGGCTCTGCCCCGGCGTTATAGGCGGCCAGGGCGAGAGAAAGATCGCCGAAACTGTCGAGGAGTCCCCTGAGATGGCGAACCCCTCCGTCAATATTATCCCGCGGGTTGAACGGGTCCCGGACGCCGAGGACGTCGGCCGTGGCCGGCATGAGCTGCATCAGCCCCTGGGCCCCCTTTGAGGAGACCGCCCTCGGATTCCCCGAGGACTCCACGGCAATCACGGCGTTGACCAGACGCGCGTCCACACCATAGTGGCTGGCCGCGTGCTGAATCTCCGCCGAGTACCCCCCGGGTGCCGAAACGCGGCTGGCACTGGGAGCCGGAGACCTGACCAGGAAACGCTGAAACGCCGGGTCGGTGGGGGCATTTGTGTAGTGAACGACTCCCTCCTCGTCTACAAACCGATAGTTAGCGGCGGCTGAGACCCCGGGCGGGATCGCCCCGGCCAGTGCCCCTATCAGCCCAATTAGAATTGCCAGGCGCACGCCAATTTTTATGCAAAACTGGGGCCACTTTACGGGGGATCCCCCTTGTCGGGGGGTGGTCCCGGGCCAGCGCTCCCTTGAGCTTAACCCAGGAGGGGAGGCGAGATTTCCCGCCGTGATTCAGGGCCTGAAAGGGTCGCTTCAGGTAGGAACGCCCCGGAAGCTTCGGGGAAAGTCAGGTCCAGGACCTCCTCGACGGTTGAAACCAAGTGGAAGGTCATCTCCTCCCTGATGGCGGATGGGACCTCTTCGAGTAGTGCCTTCTCATTCCGGGAGGGGAGGATCACTTCCTGAATCCCGGCTCGCTTGGCGGCGAGGACCTTCTCCTTGATCCCCCCCACCGGGAGGACCCGACCAGACAAGGTGACCTCGCCCGTCATCGCCACGGCGGGTTTGACAGGACGGTCCCGAAGTAGCGAAACCAGGGCCACTAGCATCGTAACGCCGGCCGAGGGGCCATCCTTGGGGATGGCCCCGGCTGGAATGTGAAGATGGAGGTCCCATTTCTCCCAGAACTTGGGGTCAATCTCGGACCCGGCGGCGTGGG
>JACOUJ010000044.1 GCA_016177865.1 Candidatus Rokuibacteriota bacterium | reverse complement strand
CGTGAATCCGGGGGACGTGCCCAACACCATGCGGCTCATCATGCCCTCACCGCCGGCGCTGGCGGTCCAGTTCCTGGTCAATCTGCTTCAGGCGGTCCAGATCCTGCCGGATGCGCTGGACCTCTTGGCGGGCCCGCTCCGCCTCTTCTCTCTGGCTGAGAAAGGCGGCGAGCAGCTCTCGCCACGCGCGGGCCTCTGGCGCCCAAGCACTGTGGGGAAACTCCCTGAGGAGGCGCTCGACGTGCTCGTACGCCCGACGATAGTCTCGATTTGGATTGTCAGGGGCCACGTAGAGGCGGGCCAAGCCAAACAGGGCCCGATCGGTTGTCGATTTCTCACTGAGCGCCCGCCCGTAGGCCTCGTGAGCACCCCGGTAGTCGCCCACCCGGACCATCTCCTCGGCCCGGGTGATCCAGCGGTCCTCGGCCGGACGGGGCAGAGGCAGGCTGCAGCCGGCCACCAGCAGGGCCAGTCCCAATAGGGCACGTGACCTCACTCGCTCGTCCCATTCTGGGGGAGCGCCACGGAAAACCGGCTCCCTTTGCCTTCTTCGGATTCGGCCCAGACCCGACCGCCGTGGGCTTCGACGAACCCCTTCACCGTCGCCAGGCCAAGCCCGGTCCCCCCTCTTCCCCGGTGGGCCTGGTAGTAGCGGTCGAAGATATGGGGGAGCCGGTCCGCCGGAATTCCCACTCCAGTATCCTCCACGCAGAGGACCAGCGTTTCCCCTGCCTCCCTGATCCCCAGACGGACTTCTCCGCCTGGGGGGGTAAACTTCACCGCGTTCGAGAGGAGGTTGACGAGGACCAGCTGCACCCGCTCCTCATCACAGCGGAGTTTGAGAGAAGGGTCGGGCAGGGCGACCCTGAGGGTGACCCCCTTCTCCTCGGCAAGCGGCCGAAGCTCCTGGACCGCACTCTCCACGACGCTCCCAAGATCGGTGAGCCGAAGGTCGAGTTCGACCATGCCGGAGCGAATCTTCGAGAGGTCCAGGATCTGATTGATGAGCCGGAGGAGTTTCTCGGCATCAGTCCGGACAATCCCGAGCAGGTGCCTTTGCTTCGGCGACACGGGATCGCCCCCCCCATTGCGAAGAAGCAGCCACATCGCCGCTTGGATGGAAGTCAGCGGGTTACGGAGGTCGTGCGAGATCGTGGCGAAAAACTCCTCCTTCAGGGCTTCCATCTCGCCGAGCTTCCGGGCCATCTCCCCGAAGGCCCGCGCCAGATGGCCCACCTCGTCCTGGCTCTTCACCACGATGGGCAGGTCATACTGGCCTTGGGCCACGAGCGCGGTCGACCGGGCCAGGGCCCGAATCGGTCGGGCGATCCGCATGTTCACCATCCCGGCCACGGCCACGCCCACGGCGAGGCTGAGGCCCAGGCTCAGCACGGCGGCGGTGCGCGCCGACCGCTCCAAGCCGCCGGCGGCCTTGGCTTGGTCTACCCGGCTCTGGGTGAGCAACGCGGCAAGGGCGGTGCGGAGGGCCTCGGCGGCAGCGGAGACGCGCTGAGGATCGACACGGCGTCCCTGATGCCTCGCCTCCCACTCTCGGTCGAAGAGGTCCACGTACTCGCCAAACCCGGTCCGCACCGCTCCCCATGCCTCTCGGGCCTCGCGGCCATCGAGGAGCCGGGACAGTTCATCCAGCCGGGCGCGGAACTCGGCCACGTCGTGGTGGTGAAGGACCAGATAATCGGACTCGCCCCACACAATGGCGCGGGTCGCGTGGCGGACGAGGGTCGCGATTTGCTCTGTGAGGGCGATCTGCTCCTGGAGCGCCGGGATCGCTTGGGTCAGCAGTGACCGGTTGAGATCGTGAAGGCGCCGGGTGGCGTGCAGACTCCAGAGCCCTAGCCCCAGCACCACAAGGAGGACAGCGCAGAAGGCGAGAAAAATCTTTCTGGCAATGGTCAGCGCCACCGATCCTCCGCCAAGCCTCTAGTTGCTCACCGTGCCCATCGCATATCCCCTCACCAGCAGGGTCTTGACTGAGGTCAAGCAAGTTCCGTGCCCGTGCAGAAACCCAGGAATGACAGCCAGTTACAAGGTGGGGACGCCGCGGGCGGGGAGAAATTCCCAGGCCCGAGGAGCTAGCTGTTCAGGACCCCGAATGCGCTTCGTGGACCAGGTGCCGGGTGGACTGCCCGCTCGAGGCTACCTCACAGTGTTCGGCTCGGGTTCGCTTTCAACACCGGGTCAGCGACAGATTGAGGACCCTCCGAACCACGGTCAGTCGGGGGCAGGGAGAGCGCAGATTGAGCGAGGCGATGGAGGGTTAGCTGGAGAAACGGTATCGGGGGTTGTTTCGGGAGGTGCTACCGACTTCTGCGTTTCAGCGAAGTCGTCTCTTGCGCCAGCGTTGCGCCAAACGATTCCCGACGGAGCGAGATTTGGCTTGACGAGCGCCGGCGAACTCAGAGAAGAAAGCCCCGATTTCTCGGGGCCTTCCGCATTTTGTGATGGCGGGGTCGACGGGACTTGAACCCGCGGCCTCTGGCTTGACAGGCC
>JACOUJ010000043.1 GCA_016177865.1 Candidatus Rokuibacteriota bacterium | reverse complement strand
TGATCTGCTCTCTCAACTGCTCGGGGGTGAGTCCCCGCGCGACGGGGGAAGATCGGGAGTGATCCGAGACGATGATGTACTCGTACCCTCGCGCCTCGGCGGCCTCGATGAGGGCGGGAAGGGGATGATGGCCGTCCGACCAGTCGGTGTGGGCATGGAGGTCGCCCCGAATCTGGGAGAGCTCAATGAGTGAGGGAAGCGTTCCTTCCACAGCCGCCTCGATCTCGCCTCGATCCTCTCTCAGCTCGGGGGGGATCCACGGCAGGCCCACGGCCCGATAGACCTCCTCCTCGGTCTTGCCGGCGATCCGTTTCCCCGTCTTCTCGTTGAAGACGCCGTACTCCGAGATCTTCAGCCCCTTCCGCGAGGCCAACTCTCTGAGGCGGATGTTGTGAGCCTGGGAGCCCGTGAAGTACTGGAGCGCCGCGCCGAAGGCCTCCGGGTCCACGACGCGGAGATCCACTTGAATGCCCTCACGGTGGCGGATCGAACTCTTGGTCTCGCCGCGCATGAGGACCTGAGCGACCGCAGGGAGCGCCACGAAGCGCTCCATCACGAGGGCCGACCGCGTGGAGGTGACCAGGAGATCAATGTCTCCCACGGTGTCCTTCATCCGCCGGATGGACCCCGCCACCTCGATCTCACGAACTTCAGGGAGCGCGTTCAGGGCGTGTATGAGGGCCTGAGCCAGGGGGAGCGCCTTTCCGAGCGGCATCCGGGCCTGGCCCGCCTTCCAGGTGGTGATCCCCTTCAGGATGTTCTGGCGGGTCTTCTCCTTGATCCCCGGGAGTTGGAGGATCTTGCCGGATTGGGTGACCGCTTCGAGTTTCTCGATGGAGTCCACGCCGAGCTTTTCAAAGAGGAGCTTGGCGGTCTTGGGGCCGAGCCCCTGGATCCCCATGAGGGTGACCACACCCGCAGGGATCTCCCGGTGGAGGGCCTCCAGGTCAGCGATCTTCCCGGTCGTGAGGCATTCCTGGATCTTGGCCGCGAGGTCTTTGCCAATGCCAGGGATCGTCTCCAGCTCGCCTCGGGCCGCAATGGCCTCCACGTCCTCGGTGAGGGATTCGAGATTCTCCGCCGCGCGACGGTACGCCCGGATGCGGAAGACGCTGGCCTCACGAAGCTCGAGGAGATCGGCGATCTCACTGAACGCGCGGGCCACTTCAAAGTTGCGCACATGTTCATCATAGCGCGAGCCCTTGACCGTGAAAAGTCCCCCGTGCTACGTTCGAATTATCATGATCCCTGACTGGGTCTGGAGACTCTACGAGCCATATCTCAGGAAGGAGGCCGAACGGCGCGGGATGGCGCGGCCCCTCACCCGGGAGCTGGCCCGGATCCTGGCCGAGTTCTGGCCGGAGTGCTCGGCGCGTCTGATGGTCCAGGAGCCGTGGATGGGCACCATCCGCTTCAAGCGCCTCGCAAAATACGACGCGGAGTCCGTCCTCCCTCTCGCCGAGGCGCCGGAGGCGTACATCCGCATCGCCGTCACCGAACTTGAAGAGACAACGCAGCGGATTCTGGCTGACGCGAAAGCGGCCGTCGCCCAGGGGGGCGGGGCCGAGGCGCTGCTCCCGCTCCTCGCAAAACTCCTCAAGGCCGAGGGCGATCTGACCAGTCGATGGGCCGAGCTCAGCCGGCTCGTTTCAGACACTCAGAGAGGAGCCTACGGCGAATTGATTCGTTTGATGGATGAGGCTGCCAGGCGTTGACGCTGCGAACGTCAGAAAAAGGAGGGTGCCCAATGCTCAGAGATCATCTCTTCGCTCGAACTCCGCTCCTGTACGTGCTGATCACCTGGGGGATCTTCGTCAGCCTCTGGCCCGCTCCGGCCCTCGGGGCCCCGCTCCCGGCCCGACTCTCGCCAGGCGACGTCGCCGGACGCGATCTGGAAACCGTGCGCCAGACGCTGGAGATGCGAGCGGTTCGCCAGCACCTTGAGGCGCTCGGCGTCACGCCAGCCGAGGCCGAGACGAAGCTCGCCCGACTTTCTCCCGACGAGCTCCACCAGCTCGCCCAGCAGGCCGACGAGATCCGGGCCGGCGGTGATGGGGTCGGGGCGCTCGTCTTCGTCCTTCTCGTCGTCTTGCTCGTGATCCTGATCCTGGAGCTGTTGGGCCGGAGGGTGATCTCACGGTAGCCCGAGCGCCGCTCCGGGTTCTCCTCCTCTCGGCGTTGCTGGCCGGGTGCGCGGCCGTAACGACACTGATTCAGGATCAGTCAATGGCGTCGAAGGTGCAGGCGGCCCTTTCGGCCGACCCCCGACTCAAGGGGGCGCGGATCGAGGTTGAGAGCCGGGGCGGGCAGGTCACGTTGACGGGGACGGTCCCCACCTTTCGGGAGCGCTACCGGGCCATCGAGACGGCGCTCCGTGTCCAAGGAGTGCGTGGCGTGACGTCGAAGCTCGACGTCCAGAGTCCGTGAAAGTCCTGACGGATGTCACGGGCACCTCTCTCAGCCTTCGGGCTCTTCCAGTCCGCATTGTCTCGCTGATCCCCAGCATCACCGAGATTCTTTTTACCCTCGGTCTCGACCAGGAGGTTCAGGGGATCACCCGCTATTGCACCCACCCGCCCGAGAAAGTGAAGACCAAGCTCCGCATCGGGGGAGAGAAGGACCCCGATCTGTCGAAGATCCGGGAGCTGGGGCCGGACCTCGTCATCGCGAACATGGAGGAGAATCGGCGTGAGGACGTGGCCGCGCTTCGAAGCTGGGGGATTCCGGTCTACGTCACCTATCCTCGGACAGTCCGGCAAGGAATCGAGATAGTGCGGGAAGTGGGGGCGCTGACGGGGCGCGAGGCTCGGGCCGAGGGATTGGGGAACGAGTTGGAAGGACACTACCGGGAAGTTTTGGCCGAGACGGCGAAACGACCCCCCGTCCGGGTGTTCTGTCCTATCTGGCGGAAGCCCTATATGACGATCAACCGGGATACATACGTCCACGACATGCTCCGGGTGACGGGCGGGGAAAATGTGTTCGGCGACCGGAGTGAGCGCTATCCTGAGATCACGCTCGATGACGTCGCGGCCCGGAAGCCTGATGTGATCTTGCTGCCCGACGAGCCGTATCGGTTCCGTCGGGTCCACCTGGAGGACTTCGCGCCCTTCGAAGAGATCCCCGCGGTCCAGACCGCCCGGGTCCATCTGATCGATGGCAAGCTGATCTCCTGGTATGGCCCTCGTATCGCCGCCGCCCTCCGCACCTTGTCCAGTCTGTTGGCCAGTGGGTAGTCGGGTCCTGCGGGTCCTGCCGCCGGGGTGTCTCCGCTCCGCCGCGCTACGTCACCCTGACGAGGGTCCCACTTTC
>JACOUJ010000042.1 GCA_016177865.1 Candidatus Rokuibacteriota bacterium | reverse complement strand
CTCCCTGTCGATCCTGACCTCATCGCAATCCTGGAGTCCCGTGTCGCCGTGAATCTGGAGGGCGCGCGGCTGTGGGTGGTCGGGTTCGAAGGGCTCCTCACCTTGAAGCGGCTTCGAGGCTCGGCCCAGGATCAGGCCGATCTCGAGGCCCTGGGCCCGGAGCACGCATGACCGGTCGGGATGTCGCGGCGACGCTTCGCAAGGTCGCCGAGCTTCGGCGGCTCGGCCTCAGACTCCCGCACCTCGAGACGCCGGCGGAACGTCGGCGCCTCGAGCGCTTCGAGACGCTGGCCGCTGCGCCGGGCGCCGCGACGCCCGAGGACATCGATGCGCTGGCAGACGGATGGACGCGGTGGTGGCGGCAGGGAGAAGCCGCGCGCATCCGCGCCATGGCGGCCCATCTTCCAGATGCGCTGATCGCTGCCGACCGCCGCCTGGCCTCGCTGGTGGACGCCGCTCGACTCACCACCCCCAAGACCGCCGGGCGCGTGTTCATCTGTCATGCGCGCGCCGTCGGCTGTCGCCCGGCGGACGTGGAGGGCGCGAGATGCGGTATCCGAGCCTTGACCATCTGAAGCACCCAGTCCATCACCTCGCCGGCCTTGCCGTGGATGAGGATGTCGGCCTGGTCATCGTATGGGGTGGGCTCCAGGTTCACGATGGCGAGTGTGGCGCCCGCCTCCTTGGCATGGAGGGGCATCATGGCCGCCGGGAAGACAACCAGCGATGAGCCAACGACGATGAACGTGTCCGCGCCGCGCGCGCGTCGCTCGGCTTCCATGGTCTCGCGAACCGGCATCGCCTCACCGAAGAGGATCGTGGCGGGCTTGATGATCCCGCCGCACGGCAAGGCGCAGGCGGGGATCGCCTCACCGTGTTCGAGGCGGGCCTGGATCTCGTCCCGCGAGAAGGGACGGCCGCACGAGAGACACCGGACCCGGGTGGCATTGCCGTGTAGCTCGATCACCCGCTCGGGGCTCACGCCGGCGGTCTGGTGGAGGTTGTCCACGTTCTGGGTGATAATGGCATCCAGGAGGCCGAGGCGCTCCAACTCAGCCATGGCCAAGTGGGCCGCGTTCGGCTTGGCGTGTCGAATAGTAGCGTAGATCTCGCGGCCCGCCTGCCAATACCTCATGCGCGCGTCACGGGAAGCGATGAAATTCTGGTAGGAAAAGTCGCTGGGATCGTAGCGCGCCCAGAGCCCCTTCGGGCTTCGGAAATCGGGGATCCCCGACTCCGTGCTCACGCCGGCCCCGGTAAAGATCACGAGGCGCTTCGAGGCGAGGATCACGTCGGCGAGGTGACCGATGCTTTCCATCCTATCCCCCGAGGCGGTCGAGGCACGCGTGGGCGTCCTTCCGCCCAAGCTCAATGGCGCGGGCGATCCGCTCCCCCTCAAACTCGAGCGGACGAAGAAAGAGGGGCTCGCTCGGAAAGAGCAAGTGGATCGCCACATCGGGGCGCCGATGGCGGGCCAACTCCGCGTCCTTCACGATCTGATACGGGAGGGCAAGCTCCAAGGTTCGCTCCAGGATTCTGCGCAGCGTCAGGGGCGGGGCGAGCGGCGTGGGATCGCCGTAGCCAACGACTGTGAGCGCGCGATCCACGGGCCCCACCAACTCAAGCAGATCCAAGAGCGGGGCACGGTCCATAAGGCCGCCATCCACGAGGAGCTGCCCGTCAACCGCCACCGGGGCAAAGACCCCGGGTACCGACGCGCTGGCCACGAGCAGGTCATGGGTGATGTTCCGATTCGTGAACACTCGCCTTTCGCCGGAGGTGAGGTCCAAGGCCACGACAAAGAGTCGGGTGGGAGCCTCTCGGATCCTCGCCAAGTCCACATACTCGGCTGTCAGCGCTCGCAGTGGGCTGAGGTCGAACAGGGCGCCGACCTGATCCAGATACCAGAGCGTGATCCACCCGGGAAGGAGGCCGGCGAGACCCATCGACCAGGGGAGGCGATAGACCTGATCGTTCGATACCTCGCGCCAAAGCTTGACCAGGAGCTCCTCTTGCCCGCTCGCGACGAGCGCGGCATTCAATGCGCCGGCGGAGCTGCCGGCGACCGCGGTCACCGACACACCTCGTTCCTTGAGGCCGAGGGCTACCCCTGCCTCATAGGCCCCCTTGGCCCCGCCACCGGAGAAGACGAGACCAGTGGAGGCGGATCGGTTGTTTTCGCCGGGCTGGCAAGAAGGGGCGGCCTCGACCGGGGCGGCCAAGGTCAGCCCGATGGTCAAGAGGGCCAACCCGGGAAGGCAGGCCCGCTTCATGACCCAGGCGCAGACTGGGCAAAAAGGTCCAGATGTAACGCGGCGGTTCGAGCGCGTGCCGTGGGGAGAAGCGAGCAGATCGAGGCCCGAGGGAGGAGCCGACCGGAGCGTACGCGGTTGTACGTGAGGATCGGGGACGACCGAGAACGAAGAGATGCGACGCTTATCGCCACGGCGCTAGGATTCTGTAAGTCCTGATTGCGTCTCTCCTGATCCTTGGAGCAGGCTAGGCTCTTGCCCAGGGCCCGATCAAGAT
>JACOUJ010000041.1 GCA_016177865.1 Candidatus Rokuibacteriota bacterium | reverse complement strand
TCGCCGAGCCGCGCCGCGGAGAAGTATGGACCATTAAATTTTCACCCGGTCGCGGCAGCGAACAGCACGGAGTTCGCCCGGCTTTGGTGGTTCAGAATGACGTGGGGAATCAATACGCTGCCACCACGATCGTGGCCACCATTACCTCGCAGATCAAGATTTACCCCGTCACTGTGCCGCTGAAGAGGGGCGACGCGGGGCTGACGAAGCCGTCCATGGTTAACCTCGCCCAGATCCTGACTGTGGATAAGACCAGATTGCGAAGGCGGGTTGGAAGACTCTCGGCCGATCAAATGAGCCGGGTGGATGCCGCCCTGAAAGTCAGTCTAGAGTTGGAGTGAGGAGAAGAGTGCGTGGCAGTGCCCCGGCATCACGGCCCACGTCAGCGACGGGGATCTCATCAGCGCGGACATTTTCACCGGCGCCATCGTCAACGAGACGACCGGCCGCCACTTCCAGGCAAACCCGCCGAGGCGACACCCCAGAAGGAGCCGGTCTTGCCAAGCTGCTTAAGCGCCTCGAAGAGACCCGGCCGCAGCTCCCACGCACGCAGGACGTAGTCGGGCTCTAGGCGAGCACGGCAATACTCGACGCTGAAGACGCGCACCCAGTCGCCGAGGGGCAGCGTGCCCTCGGGCCGCCGCCTCGTCGTATTGGAACCACCGGCGGGCGTGCTCTTCCGACCGGAAGAGGTTCATCACGCTTCAGGTGTAGGCCCAGTTGTCACGCCAACGCCGGGCGGGTAGGCTGACGTGGCCGACGATCGTCTGGAGTGAGGCGGCGAGGATGGCGCCGTCGCGCATACGCACCTGGAGCGGCTGGGCGCGGTCGAGGCAGCGGGCATCCGAGGTACGAAATGGATCGGGCCGGCCTCAGCTTTGGGGAGGTTCAGCGCTGCTCAGCCGTTATCATGGTCGCCAGCATCGTCGCGACGAGCTTCTCGCTGCCATTGCTCAGGGCAAAGACGTCCCCCGCGCAGACAGTCAGCGTGCGTCCGGGCTTCGTGACTCGACCCCTAGCGATCAACCGCGGACCCCTGGCGGGAGAGACGAAATTGACTTTGTACTCGACGGTGAGCACTTCCGGCCCCGCGGGCATCAGGCTGAGCGCCGCGTAGCCGCACGCCGTATCCAGGATGGCCGTGACGATGCCGGCGGCGAGGAATCCGTGCTGCTGCGTGAGGTTCTGCCGGAGCCGGAGTTCGATCTCGACTTCGCCGGGAGAGACCCGGGTCAGGCTAGCGCCAATGGTTTTCATCAAACTCAGTCGCGCGAAGCTCGCCCGGACACGCGTCTCGAAGTTTGGATCTCGCGGTTCAAAGATCAGCATGTGGACACCTCGAAAAGGGGCCCCAGGTAGGTCTCAAGATATTGGCCGAGGGCCTCCGCCAGCGCGGCGATGAGTGCGGGCCAGCCGCCGGATGTTCTCGACCGCGACGGACGCGAGCTCAGCCAACCGGACGAGGACGGCTTCGTCCTCCTCAGTGAACTCGCCCTCGTACTTGTCAGATAGCTGGATGAGCCCAATGTTTCGGCTGTCGCGCCGGGTCAGGGGGGCGGCCAGCCAGCCACGCATGGGTGGATGCCGGCCAGCCGCCTTGCCGAACCCTCGCCAGGCAGGGTGCGCATCAAGCTCGTCATGCGTCAGCCGCATGGGGCGGTTCAGCTGACAGACCAAGCGGTAGATGCCCGAGCCGTCAGGCCTCTCGTCGTACTCCCGCCAGGGAGCGTATTTGTCGCTGAGGGAAATGGCGTGGATCGCCTCGGCCCAGTTCTCGCCCACGGTCAGGCTCGTGACGGCTTGGTGGGTCCCCCCGAGCTCCCGGGCCTTTTCAGTGACGACCTGGAGCACTTCCCTCAGCGAGCGTGCCGAATTGATCGCGAGGGAGAGCGCGCCCGGCCCCCGAAGCTCTCCTGCGCGAACGTCCGGCAGCTCCTGTGTCATGGATGACTCACTTCTTCGCGAGATACCGAAAGATCGCCTCTTCACAGAACCGGCTGGCCTCGGCCAGGCTGAACGCCTTCGAGTCGAACGTGAGCTGGAGCGACAGACCGTCCACGAGTGCCAGGATGATCCCGCCAGCTTGCTCAGGCCTAACCCGCCGGAACAGACCGGATCGAACTCCCCGGGTCACAATCCTCCCAATCAGGCGCCGTTCGCGGGTGTAGAGGTCAGCATTGATCTCCATCAACGCCCGGTCATGCATCATCTCCCCCCAGAACTCAACAAAGACGACCCAGAACTCTCGCGCCTCGGTCGCGACAGAGAGGCATGCGTGAATGAGCGCCCGGAGCCGTCGCCGGGGATCGTGAATGCCGCGGGCTTCCTGCACTACGCGTCGCTCCAGATCCTCCATGACCCGCTGCATCGCTGCCACCAAGATGGCGTGCTTGTCGGCGAAGTAGTAGTGCAGGATTCCTTGGCTCACGCGGGCTCGGCGGGCCACTTTGTTCATGGTCAGGTGTGAATACCCATCGCGAGCCAAGCACCGGATCGTGGCGTCCACGATCTGCCTGCGCCTGACCGGAGCGATCCCGACCTTTGGGCTCATTGAGGGACTCGTTTTTTCTTGATTGGTTGACCAATTATGTTTGAACAGCGTTGGCTTGTCAAGATCTCTAATAACCCATCAATGACCTTTCACCCTTGACATGTGGGTCACATGCAGATAGGCTGTCAACATGTCCAAGATGATCCAGCTTCGCCACGTCCCGGACGATCTGCATCGGAAGCTCAAGGCCAGGGCGGCTCTCGCCGGGCTGTCGTTGTCCGACTATCTCCTTCAAGAGGTCCGGCGCGTCGCGGAACGGCCGACAGTCGCCGAGCTGAGAAGTCGGCTCGCCCAGCGGACCCCGGTGAACCCCAAGGTGCCGCCGGCTAAAGCTGTCAGAGCGGAGCGAGACGGTCGGTGATCGTCGTCGATGCGTCAGCCCTGCTTGAGGTGCTGCTCAATACGCCTGCCGAACCCTGGTAGCCCGGCGGCTTTTCGCCGAGGACGAGACCCTTCACGCGCCTCACCTGCTTGATGTCGAAGTCGCACAAGCCCTGCGACGCTACGCGCTCGTCGGGGATCTGGATCCGGCTCGTGGTCTCCAGGCGGTGGAAGACCTCGCAGATTTCCCGCTGACCCGGTATCCGCATGATGTGTTTCTGCCCAGGATCTGGGAGTTGCGTCACAACGTGACGGCCTACGACGCGGCCTATATCGCCCTTGCTGAAACGCTTGCCGCGCCGCTGGTGACTCGCGATGCGGGACTCGCCTCAGCCGCCCGGCGTTACGCGCAGATTGAACTCATCTGATTCACTCAGAGGGTTTGCCCCATCCGGGCCAGATCACCACGCTCGGGGGCGTCGGCGGGGTGGCGCAGGCGCGGAGGACTCCAAACGGAACCCCCGGCGCCGTCGCTGTCCTAGCGATGCGTGGTTAAGTCGAGCCTACGGCGCGGGCGACTGGGGGACGACCTCGAGCCACCCCTCCGGGCATTGCTGGATGTAGGGGTAGTAGGTCTGGGCGCTCTCGCAATAATACCAGTAGGTAGGCTGAGGCGG
>JACOUJ010000100.1 GCA_016177865.1 Candidatus Rokuibacteriota bacterium | reverse complement strand
TATCTTCGCCATGCATCGAATTTCCCCCCGTTCAACGGGTCGGAGACAGTTCCCAGGAGAAATTGCGTTCGGCAATGCCGCCGACATCCCTGACGACGATGCGGACGAGTCCGGAGGTGGAGACCGGAGGAAAGACGAGCACTGCCTCGCGGTGATGGCCACTGCCCTTAGCCTGTTCCACGGTCGTGGGGGCGATGTCCGCACCTTCGGGCGTCCGGATGACCACGACCCTCTCGAACACGATGCCGTCAAGCGGGACCGAGTGCGTGTCCAGGACGACCTTAGCTTTGACCGGATCACCATTCGCCGGTGGGCCGATCAACGTCACTGCGACCGTCACCGGCCCCTGACGGTCCTGCTTGGTCAATCCATCCTGCGCGGATGAAATTCCGATGCTCCACAACCCCATCGCTATGATCATGACTGCTACGCGAAGAAATATCGGCATCGTCATACTCCTTCCATGTTGTTGTTGAGACGCCGCCCGCTGGACTGCAGGCAGGGACGACCGCAGACAGCGGGTCAGGCTTTGGGAGGCGGAGTGGGCAAATCCCAAGAGGACCAAGAAGCCACCGGAGTAAAGGCAGGCACACCGCGACCGGCGGCAAGAACGGAAGCTACCCCCGCCCGGCTGCCTGTTGCCGCAAACAAGGAGAAGCAAAGATCCCCCCGGCCCGCGTCATCTGTGTCGACCAGGCAAATGCCTATTCCGACGATCACGGTGATTGCGGTGAGGACCATCACTAACTTGAGTGTTCGTGTCGGCATTCTGGCCTCCAGCAGGACTGCGGGTGCAAGAGCTCTGCCACGGACGCCACCTTGCTCCATGCCGCGCAACACCGCGAAAAACATGGGCCCGTCGTCGGATCACCAGCGCCCCGAGAATCTTCTCTGATGAGGCCCATTGGGGAAGCACTTCCCCAGGTGAGGCATTCAGGCCCCAGTTAGACCATATCCAGGGCACCCGCTTCACGGAGGCATAAATCATACGGGAAGCGTCCAGCGAGCCGGCTTCACCGACGGCGCGCCCGGAGGAAGATGATGGCCTGGCCAGTCGCGGTTTCCACGTCGAGGCCGGTGGCGTCGAGTTCGCGGACTAGCTCGGCTCGCGTGAAGCGGCTTTCCGGCGGGAAGAGCTGGCGGACGCCAGGCAGGAAAAAGCGCTCGGAGAGGTCCTGGAGGAAAACCCGCCCCCCCGGCTTCAGCACGCGATGCACTTCCCGGATGGCAGCGGGGTAGTCGCGGATGTGGTGGAACACATTCAGCTCAAACGCGAAATCAAATGACCCCGCCGAGAACGACAGGGCAGTGGCATCCCCCTGCTCAAAGGCGACTCGTGTCACGAGCGACGGACCGGCTTTCAGATTACGTCGAGCCCGTTCAACTTGGTCGACATCGTAGTCCACCCCGATCAGGGTCACCTCTGGAAACTTCTCGGCGAGCGCGAGTGTCTCCCATCCGATTCCGGGGCCCAGGACCAGGCCCCTTCCTGCCAGGGGGCCGTCGATCAGGGTTAGTAGCCGGGGAAGGAGATACCAGCGGAGGTAGAACGCTGAGAGCGAGTTCACCGCCCATTTCTCAAACCAGTGCATCTCCATGGAGGATCCTCGTCAATAGATCCCGTTCGCCTGCTGTAACTCGCGGATGAAGCGGGTTGGTTGCGCCAATTCCTCAGAAGCGAGCGCGGGCTGAGCTCCCACTGAGACCGGACCTCAGTGCTGTTCGTGACCGCCTGGAGAGCCCACGGCGCCGGAGCCGCTCGGTGGCCTTTTTCCTGGCGGCTTGAGGCCGCGGAGGAATGCGACGAGGTCCACGACCTCCTGGACCGTGACGGAGTCGTTGAACGAGGGCATCTTGGACGAGCCGTCCGGCGCCGAGTATCCTTTCCCCTGCTCGATCACCGCGTTGGGGTTAATGATCGCCTCGGCAAAGTATTCAGGCTCGTGCATTGGGCCCATCGCGGACAGCTCGGGCCCGACTTTGCCCTGCTCGCTGGGCGCCGGGAAGGTCTCCCCTTTGACCTCATGACAGCTATAGCACTCGAGCTTCACGAACACCTCGCGACCCTTGGTCGGATCTCCTTTCGGCCAGCGGAACTTCCAGCCGCCAGGGGTCGCGTGCTCGCCGCTGCCTCCCTGGGCTCCCGGCTGGGCCGGGGCGCCGTGCTCCATGCCCGGCATCTGTTGCGCCCTGAGTGAGAGGACGCCCAGGCCAAGGACCACGCCGAAGACAACCGCAACGAAGACGAATTCCCTAGGGATAGTAAGCATCATTCTTCCCTCCTGAGCACGGTTCACAACCGGGTTCTCCCGGTCTCAACCTTCGATGAACGCGCGAATCCGCTCCCGATCAGGCTCTTCGAGGATAAGGATTCTGTCCAACTTAGTCACGGCAATCCTGACGCCCATCTCAGGATAGGGCGCGAGATAGACAATCTCGGGGTAGGCCCGGACCACTTGAGCAAGTTCGTCAACCATCCCCTGCGGGCAGCGAAACTTCACGCAGTTGTAATTGATGATGACCCCGCCGCGGCCGCCTTTTCTTCCGTCGGCGTGCTCGAGCATATGCTTTTGAATCGCCAGGGGCATCGGGGCAGTCAGGATGTGACCGGGGGGCACTTCTTCGGAGTGGTCGGCCATCGACGTTGGAGGGAGTCGTTTGGCCGTGGTGATCGAATACCCGAGCCACCCCAATCCCGCAGCAGCAAACAGCCCGACACCACTCCAGGTCAGGCCTTTCTTGACCAGCCGGTTTCGGCGGCGCTGGCGGTATTCGGCTTCTTTCTGTTCGGCCTTAAGCTGCCTCCGATCCTTTCGGGAGGGACGACTCTCGATCTTACCGGGTTCCTGCCTCATCACATCCTCCATGCGCGGTTCACCTTGACCCCGCCGTCGGCACGTTATCGCCGGCCGAAACCCCCTTTTCTTTGAAGAATCCCGCCCGCGCCTCGATGGCGTACCGGTACGCGCCCATCGGCCCGTACCTCGCCGTGGGACTCGGATCCATTCGAAGAGCGCGTGGGCGTCACCGAACCGCTACTCCGTGTGGACCCCGGCCGACGGGAATGCGGGAGTGCACGCGACCTGAAGCGACCTGGACCACCACCACCTCGTCCCCGCCCTCGCTGACCACATAGGCAAGCTCCCCGTCGGGGCTGAACGCCACGTGGTGGGGGGCTGGCCCGACGGGGATTCGCCGAATGAGCCGCCGCCCTCTCACCTCAGTGACCGACACGTCCCCCGAGCCGTGGTTCGTTACCCAGACCTGGGAACCGTCCGGGGTCACGGCGATGTGGTGAGGGGACGAGCCGGCGGTCACCTGGCCGCTGACCTTCTTCTCCTGGACGTCGATCACGAGGATCTGGCTCGACCCCCACTGGGTGACCCAGAGTTCCCGCCCGTCAGGGGTGAAGGTCAGGTCATGGGGGGCGCCCTGGACTTTCATCTCGCCAGCAAGCCTGGTTGCCCAGAGATCCACCACCAGAAGCCGGCCGGCCGACTGGGCTGTGATCCATGCTCTCTGGCCGTCGGGAGAGATTGCCACGTTATGGGGGCGGGCCGGGAGTGTGAGCCGCCCCAAGGGGGTCAGCCGCTCTCCGTCAAAGACCTCAAAAAGTGAGTCCCCCTTGTGGGCGACCACCGCCCGAGCGCCATCGGGGCTCAAGGCCAGGCCGTGCGGCCCCTTCCCTTGAATCGGAAGTGCCGACAGGTTCCGGTTCCTGACCTCGACGACCCAGACCTTTGACGCGAACGCGTCGGTCACCCAGGCCCGCTTGCCATCACGGCTCACCGAGAGATTGTGGGGTTTCCCCCCGAGGGAGATGGATTCGGAGATCCCTCGATGGAGAACGATGAGCGCTCCCGCCCCTTCCACGGTGACGAAGACTTGGTTCTCCTGGCCCCACGCGGGAGAACCCGTGGTCAAGAGCCAAAGCAATGGGAAAAACAGACGTGAAGAAATCATCTCTCCAGGACCTCTCTGTTTCCATCGAATTAGAAAAGGACAAGCCACCTAGGCAACGGACCCGCTCCCAGCTTTCGTCCGAATAGAACCCAACCAGGATCCGGGGAGCATCGCCAGCAGGGTCCCAAGTGCCATGATCCCGCCGCCGATCCAGAGCCATGTGACCAGAGGGGTGACCAGGACTTTGGTGGTCACCCAGGCACCACCCCGATCAAAGCTCCCCAAGATCAGATAGAGGTCTTCGCGGAGCCCAATCCAGTAATCCACCTCGGCGATGGGGGTTTGCTGGGTCGGGTAGAACCTGAGAGCCGGCTCCATCCGCCCGACCAGGCGATGCCCGTTATAAACGGAGAACTGAGCAAGCACCTTGATGTGAGTGGGACCCTCCACCGCCGTGAGACGCTCGAAGGTGAGCCGGTAGCGGCCAATCTCCACACTCTCCCCGGTCTGGAGCTGCGTCTCGCGCTCCTTTTGGTAGCTCGAGGAGACTGCGAGACCGACAACGAGTACCGCCACACCGAAATGGACCAGGTATCCGCCGTACCGCCGCCGATTGATCTGAAAGAGGGAAAGGAGGGCGGTCACAGGCCCCTCGCCTGCCAGCGTTCGCCTGACCCCGACGCCTCGGATAAACTCCGCCGCCACTGAGGCGGCCACGAGCACCGACCCCATCAGACCCAGGAGGGGCAGCGGGCGCCGGACTCCGAACCCCGACAGGACTAATCCGGTGACCACGGCTATCGCACACGGCCACAGCAGCGTTCGCCGAATTCTCGCCCAAGCGGCCCGCCGCCACGGAATCAGCGGGCCGATCCCCATTAGGACCAGGAGGCCGAGCCCGATCGGCACGACGACCCGATTGAAGTACGGCGCCCCCACGCTCATCTTGGCGCCCCGAACCGCTTCGGCCAGGAGGGGGAAAATGGTCCCTAAGAACACCGTAAAGCAGATCCCCACCAACAGCAGGTTGTTCAGAAGAAAGGCCGTCTCCCGGGAAACCATGCTGTCGACTTCCGATCGACTCCTCAG
>JACOUJ010000040.1 GCA_016177865.1 Candidatus Rokuibacteriota bacterium | reverse complement strand
GGGGAGGGGGCGGCGGCGGGTGGCGAAGATAGCCACGGTGGGCCTCGCGATTTTGCGCAGATGAGATAGTCGAGACCGGAATCCGGTCGAGGTTATAGTCAGTGGGGAGCTTTGGCTCCCCATTTTCATTTTCCGGGTGCGGCGGGGGATGCTACGGCTGGTCTTCCTCGGCCGCAGGCAGAAACTCAGGACAATGGGACGCAAAAGCGGGCATCACGCGCTTCTTAATCTGAGGGCAGTAGAAAGGGGCCTCTGGGCTCGGCCGGCCCCAATCCCGCTCAGTCCCTTCTCTGTCAGCGTGGGGGTAGTGACTGCACTCGAAACACGTCGGGCCTTCGGTCCGTTTCATCACGGCAGAAAACCATCAGGGCATTCTAGTCCGCCGCGCTCCAATCTACGGTCTCTTTTGGGTCTTCTCCGCAATTCGGGCAAGAAACCGGTCAGTCTGGATCTGAAATCGCTCGTGGACCCCTTCGCCAACTTTCTCCAGGTCGTCGTGTGCCTCCACGTCAAAGACGAATCGCCGTCCGTCCACCTCGCGAAGCACGGCCCGCGCTCTGACGCGCATCCCCACCGGGGTCGCCGCGAGATGTTTGATATTGACCAGAGTCCCCACGGTTCCGGCGCCGGCGGGCAGGTGAGGTTGGACCGCTCGGGTGGCCGCGTTCTCCATGAACGCAATGAGGTGAGGGGTGGACAAGACTTCGACCCCTTCGTTCCCGACGGCGGTCGCCGTCATCTGGGGGCTCACCACGATTTCGACTTCTCCAACGAGGCCAGGTTTCAGCTCCATGCGGTTTCTCCTCTCTAGCGCGCTCTGTTCTGCTGACCCAAGACAGTAGCGCGGACGGTCCCTCTGGTCAAGCCTAGAGATCCCTTCTCCTAACCTATTGACTTTAAACGCCGGAATCCAAAGATGGCTTTTTGGGTTGACATAGCATCATCATATGTATAGTATTTCTCTCAAGGGGGAAGTTAACCATGGACGATTCATTTGCGACCACCCTGGATCAGGAGCTGTTCTCCCTTGTTCGGGCTATCAGCGAGAACTATCGAGACGGCACGCTCCGGTTTTTGGAGGCACACTTCCCATCCTTTCGGGCCGAGCTTGATCGAGCGGAAGAGCGGGTGGGGCGCCTTCGCAACGATCTTCTCGCCGGAGCCGGTGCCCTCGCTGAGTGGAGGAGTGCGCTGGATGAGCTCAGGGGCCTCTGGCAACTCGGGACTGAGCTTCGGCGCGAGCGCGAGGAAGGCGAGGCCATCGACGCCGCCGAAGAAATCGAGCTGGTCGGCGCGGAGCTGTAGCCGTGGAGTCTGCCACGAGCGCGTTCGGGCGCTTATGAAGCTGGCGCCCTAGCGCCACACGAGCGCGGCGCATCGAAGACGATGTCGTTAGATCCCGAGGGCGGGGGGGAGCTGGTCCAGGCTGCGGATCTCCACGTCGGGCGTGAAGCCAAGCTCGTCCATCGCGGCGCCGGCCCGATTACACCAGGCCACGGTGTAGCCGGAGGCCTTGGCCCCGGCCGCATCCCATGCGTTGGCGGAGACGAAGCAGATCTCCCGCGCGGGGAGCCCCAACGCGCTCGGGCCCAGCTCATAGACTGCGGGGCTGGGCTTGTAGCTCTTCACTGCGTCCACGCTCAGGAGGTGGCTGAAGTAGCCGGTGAGGACGTTCGCGCGGACCACGGCCTCAAGCATGTTCGGGGAGCCGTTGGAAAGGATGGCAAGGGGATAGGTTTTCAGGCGGTCCAGGGTCCCTCTCACTTCCGGGAACGGGGCGAGGGTGAGATAGGCATCCATGAGCTGCCTCGCGACGGATTCACTGACCGCCAGGTTGAACCGTCGGAGAGTGAACCGGAGCGCCGCCTCGGTCACAGCCCAGAAGTCCTCGTAGCGCCCCATCAGAGCCCGGAGCCAGGTGTATTCCAACTGTTTCTGCCGCCATTGCAGGCTGAACCCCTGGGGATCGTCGGTCACTGCGCGACATGCCTCGATGACCGAATGAACATCAAAGAGGGTACCGTACGCGTCAAAGGCAAACGCTCGGACTAAGGGCATGGGAAATCCCCCCCCCACCCGCTCTACCTGGGGCGCGCCACTGGACTCACCATGGCTCACCGCGGTGGCGGCTCGAACCACTCTTCCTTCCGCCACGCCATCTCCCAGAAGGCGTACTCGTAGCGGCTGGAGATGTGGAAGCCGGCCTCCATTCGTCCCCGCTCCTCTTTTGAAGCGGTCTCCCCCTGATCATCAAGAAGCTCGCGGGTCCAGTGAGCGAGGGCACCGTACTCCTGGGAGCTATAGGTCTTGATCCACTCGGTATAGACGGGTGGGCGCGTCGGGCGCTCGTCAACGGCCAGGCGGTGGCCGATCTCCCAATACCCCCATTGACAAGGAAAGAGCGTGGCCACGATCTCTCCGAGGCTTCCACTTGCGGCGGTATGGAGAAGATGACGCGTGTAGGCATAGGTCGTGGGGGCGGGCCGGGTGGCCATGAGTTGCTCGGTTGAGATCCCGAAGCGTCCGCAGTAGCTCACGTGGAGCGCCATTTCGGTGTCGAGAGTGGCGTGGAGGAGCTCGGCCAGCTTCCCCATGATGGAAAGCCGTGTCCCCTTGGCCACGGCCAGGGCCAAGACGCGGGCATACTCCACGAGGAAGACGTAGTCCTGCGTGACATAGAATTTGAACGGCTCGATCGGAAGGGAACCGTCCCCGATCCCTAGGACGAACGGGTGCCGGATCGTCTTTTCCCAGACGGAGAATCCGGCCTTCAAGAGGCGATCCGAGAATTTCATGGGGGCGCCAGCAGGGTTACGTTGCGGCTGTACTGGAAAGCGGGGCCTGTCGAGTCTCCGTCCCACCTCCCCCCTGATTATCCCCTTGACTCGGCCCGGCGGAGCCGCGCCTCCTCCGAGTTCGGGTCCCAGTCGGTGGTCTCCATCTGAGTCACCAAGCGGCGGTGCAGATCCTCGGACACCTTGGCCATGAGCCGCTCGTGAAGTTTCTGGGTCTTGGCGTTCCGGCATTCATCCCGTTCCGCCACGACCGGATCCAGGGCGGCCCTGGCAGCGCCCACATCGGCCATCCCGTTCTTGGTTTGGTCAATCAGCCGCCGATAGATCTTGGTGAGCTGGGCGATCAGCGGGGCGGGATACTCCCGTCCCTGGATCTTCAAGGTGGTGACGCCCAGGGCGATATACTTCGGCACGTCCTCCAGGAGCGCATAGATCTCGTTGTTGGACTTTTCCAGGTACGTCAGCACCTTCGCCGGGAATTTCTCGGCAATCTGCGGGATGTGCGTTCCCAGGCAGGGGCGATAACACACGCCTCCCTTGTCCGGGTTGCCAATGAGCTTGATCCGTGTGCTGCCGTCGGAATCGTGGACGGTCTCTTCCTCGAAGTACGGAGCAAAGTAGTCGTAGAGGCGACAGCCCCCCACGCCGGTGACGCAGCGGTTCGAGTGGATGAGCAACTCCACCCCGATGCCCACCTCGTCGGCGGTCCGCTTGAGGGTGGCGATCCGCTCGTAGGTGTTGAGGGCCGTCGAGGCCACGAACTGCGTGGCCCCGGCCTCCTTGACCCGCTCCATCGCGGCGCGGTCCCGGACGTTGCACCCCACGCTGGCATGAATCGTGATCTCGGGGAAGCGCGCGTGGACCGTTCGCATGGCCTCGGGGGTCTTCATGATGAAGCCGTCCACCCCCCAGCGCGCGTACGCCTCGACCTTCTGCATCATCTCGCCATGGTCGGCGTTCTCGATGTCGGCATTCAGCGCCACTCGGAGCTTGGCTCCTTGGTCGTGGGCCATCTGGACCACCTCCAGGATCTGGTGATGGGGGAGCTCATACGCGGCCTCCCGTCGACTCCACCCGAGGGGTCCCACATAGACAGAATCGGCTCCCGCCCTGAGGGCCTCCCGCACCATCTCCATCGTCCCGCCGGGCGACAGCAACTCAAGCATCTCTGCCTCCTTATATGATGGTGAAATGAACATTCACGCCACGGGCCCGCCATGGAGGTCGGCCGCGTGTCCGGGAAGCCGGACCCGGT
>JACOUJ010000039.1 GCA_016177865.1 Candidatus Rokuibacteriota bacterium | reverse complement strand
CAAAGCCGGCTGACGGATAATTGCATCTACGACCAACGTGGACAGTCCCCCGATGATCACTCACGAGAAGAGCCGACCATTCATCGGCCCCGGCAGGTGTCAGGTGCCGGAAAGATAATCCAGGGCCGCCGCCACGCCCCCCAGGATTAGCGTCATCGCCGTCAGCACCCCCAGCTCCCGGCGGGTCCGGTTGATCTCGGCCTCCATCCGCTGGCGGGAGAGGCCGACGCGGACCGTCCCCCACCGCTGGCGATCGACCCGGATGGAGACGGCGAAGTCGTAGATCGGCTCGCCGGTGCCTTCTACCTCGGTGTTCTGGACTAATGGAACGTCCGCGCTGGCCGCCTGCCGATCGACCTCGCCTTTGAGGAGGAGGCCGACGAGCTCGGGGTGACGGCTGTGGGCCGCCACCTTCCCCTCCGCGTCGAGGACGATGGCGTAGACCACGTCGGCCTCTCCCGCCACGCGGGCCACGTTCTGCTCGAGGGCGGTGAAGTTGTAGAGGAGGAGGGGGGCGGTGGAGATGGCGGCGAGGTGCCGCGCCAGCACCTCGCCCCGGCGCTGGACCTCCCCGATGATGGCCCCCCGCTGGCGGTGCTCCACGACCGCGAAGACGGCGGCCATGACGAGGAAGAGGACAAGCACGGTCCCCCAGAGGAACTTGGCCTGGAGGGAGACGAACCGCAGGGGGAAGCGTCGGCGTCTCACGGGTCCCTCACCGGTCGAGCCAGATCTTCCGGAGGGGGATATAGGGGTCGCCAAGTCCGTTCACCTCGATGCTTCTGACGTAGGGCTGGAAGAGCCGCTCGTAGGTCTGATGCAGGAGCGGAATGATTGGAGCGTCGTCGAGGATGAGCTGCTCGGCCGTCCGATAGAGCTCGACCCGCCGCCGAAGGTCGGCGGTGTTCCGGGCCTTGAGGAGGAGTTCGTCAACTCCAGGGTTGACATAGCCGAAGAAGTTACGCGGGCTCCGCGAATGGAAGAGCTTGAAGAGGAAGTTATCGGGGTCTGGGACATCGGCGTACCAGGCGTAGAGGAAGACCGGCAGCTTTCCCTCGTTGAGCATGCGCGAGAACGCCGGCCAGTCGAGGAGGTAGTGGATTTCGACCTCTATCCCCGCCGCGTTCAGGTACTTCTTGATCTGCTCCTGCTCCCGGATGATCTCCTCAGGTTTCACACTGGACCAGATCTGTATGGGGGGGAGGCCGCGCCCTCCCGGAAATCCGGCCTGGCGGAGAAGCTCCCGCGCCCTCTCAGGATCATACGGATAGCCCTTGAGGTTGGGATTGAATCCCAGGGTCCCCGGGGGCAGGATCCCGCGGGCGAGCGTGTACCGTCCGAGGTGCGCCTCCTGGATTAACGTCTCCCGGTCGATGGCGTAGATCAGCGCCTGACGTACCCGGCGGTCATCGAGGGGCTTCGCCCGGGTGTTGAGCCCGTAGAATCTTATGCTGATCATCGGCCGTTTGACGCGGATGTAATCGGTTTCGCCCAGGATCCTGCGGTAGGACTGGATCGGGATCGGCGCGTCCTCGAGGTTCCCCCTCTGAAACTCTTCGTACATGGCTTCCAGGGGCGAGCCCGGAAAGATCCGGTATACGACATGGGAGAGTTTGGGCGGACCCTCGAAGTAGTCAGCGTTCGCGGCGACGACGATCTCCTTCCCCCGCTCCCAACGGAGGAACTTGAACGGACCCGTCCCGATCGGGTGGGCGCCGAAGGCCTCTCCCCGCTCTTCAACGACGTCTTTGGGGACTATCTTGGCGTGGCCCACAGCCAGGATGGAGACAAATGGGACGGGTGCGTCGTTGAGTACCACCTGGACCGTGTAGCGGTTCAGGGCCGTGAGGCCCGCGACATGGTTTGCCTTGCCTTCTCTGAACTCCCGGGCGCCCTTGATGTTGATGAAGAGGTCGGCGGCCCCAGATTTCACCTTGGGATCGAGGATTCGGGTGAAGGAGTACACCACGTCGTCTGCGGTCATCTCCCGCCCGTGATGGAACTTGATCCCCTTCCTGAGGGTGAAGGTCCAGGTGAGCCCGTCGGGGGACGCCTTCCAGAACTGGGCCAGGGCCGGAGTGATCGTGAGGGTTTGGTCGAACTGGACAAGGCCGTCAAATAACTGATGGGAGACTGCGAGACTGTAAATGTCGCTGACGCGAGCCGGATCAAGGGTCTGAGGGTCATGCCCCAGTGGTCGGCGATAGACTCCCCCGCCGGTGGGTCGCGCCTTTTCCTCTCTTCGTTCCTGCCCGAAGGTAGGAGCCAACATGACGACCAGCAACCCCCCGATGAGAACAAAGAGAAAGATGAGGAAGGGGGGAACACGCCCCCCCCTCCTCTGAGCCCAGAGGGGTTTAGATGGGCACATCGTTTGAACGGAAATACTGCTGCTTACATCCCGCCGCCTTCGGCGGTCCCGATGGCCTGGAAGAACTGGGTGGAGCTCGAGGTCTCCGACTCGAGCACCGGGGCCACGAGCAGAAACGACGCGATGATCAGCACGATCGCCCAGAGCTTCGCCATGACTCCCTCCTCCCACGAGTAGTTCGGTTTCTGGAACCCTCCCCATGAGAGTTCCTCCTGTCCTGGGGGGAGAGAGCAATTTCGAAGCCATCAGAGAGAAGCCCGGCGCGATCTGCCTAACTGCTTATGGTCTCGCGTGTTTTTTCATGGAGGAATTGGAGGGTGATGATCTTAGCCAGTGGACAAAGATTTGGCCAGCCCACGTCGTATTCTCACGGATACATCGAGAAAACGCCGGTTTGACAGGCAGTTGGGGGGAGTGCACAAAGAATTGTCCAACTCCGACAGCAATAAGGGCACCCTAGCGGTCGGGCGCCGGCCCCCTGAGGTTCCACTTCGCCAGCTTCCACTTGAGCGTGTTCCGATGGAGCCCGAGGAGCCTGGCCGCCTCACTCTGGTTCCAGCCGACCCGGTTCAGGACCCTGAGGACGACCTGGCGCTCGAACTGCCGGCACGCCTCCCTGAGCCGGAGGGTCTCGTCGGCCCGCGCCCGCATCCGCCGGTCGGGGAGCATCAGATCGAGGGAGAGATCCCTGAGCTGGATGACGGGGCCTTCGATCAGGGCGACCGTGCGCTCGATGATGTTCTGGAGCTCGCGCACGTTCCCCGGCCAGGAGTACTCCTGGAGGGCCGCCAGGGCGTCGGGCGCCACGCCGTCCATGCGCTTTCTGAACTCGTGGCTGTAGCGCCGGACGAAGTGGTCCACGAGGAGGGGGATGTCCTCCCGCCGCTCCCGGAGCGGGGGGACGCTGATCGGCAACACGTTGAGCCGGTAGTAGAGGTCCTCCCGGAAGGCCTGGGCGGCCACGGCCTTCTTCAGGTCCACGTTGGTCGCCGCGATGATCCGGACATCCACCTTGATGGTGCGGGTCCCGCCGACCCGCTCGATCTCCCGCTCCTGGAGCACCGCCACTTATTGCTCACCAACCGCCTGCTCCATCAGGAGTTGGAAAAGAAGTACGGCTTTCCCAACATCGTGGGCGAGTCCCGGGTCATGCAGGACATCCTGGCCCTGGTGAAACGGGTGGCCGGGTCCCGGGCCACCGTGCTGGTCACCGGCGAGAGCGGCACCGGCAAGGAGCTCATCGCCCGGGCCATCCACCGCCAGGGGCCGCGGAGGAACAAGCCGTTCGTGCCGGTCAACCCGGCCGCCATCGCCGAGACCCTCATGGAGTCCGAGCTGTTCGGCCACGAGCGGGGGGCCTTCACCGGCGCCTACCAACGGAAGCTGGGCAAGTTCGAGCTGGCCCACGGCGGGACGATCTTCCTGGACGAGATCGGCTCCCTGCGACTCGATCTGCAGGCGAAGCTGCTCCGGGCGTTGCAAGAGCGGGAGATCGAGCGGCTCAAGGCCCTCGACGAGCAGGTCGAGGTGGTCCTCGTGACCGCGGTGAACACCCTCCGGACGGCGGTCGCGGCGATGAAGCTCGGCGCCTTCGACTACCTCACCAAGCCCTTCGAGGAGGAAGAGGTCCTCACCGTGATCCGCCGGGCGCTCGAGAAGCGGGCCCTTGAGCGCGAGGTAGCCTTCCTCCGATCCGAGCTGGCGCGGCGGCACGATTTCGAGGAGATCGTCGGCCACTCCCCCGAGATGCAGAAGCTCTACCAGACCATCGCCCAGGTCGCCCGCACGACCGCGACGGTGCTGATCACGGGGGAGAGCGGCACCGGCAAGGAGCTGATCGCCCGCGCCATCCACCGCCAGGGCCCCCGCCGCGAGCGCCCCTT
>JACOUJ010000099.1 GCA_016177865.1 Candidatus Rokuibacteriota bacterium | reverse complement strand
CGCTCGAGGAGGACGACGAGCCCGAACGTCGCGAGGGAGAAGTAGGCGCCGCGGAGGCGGAAGAACGGATAGCTCATGATCAGGGCGAAAGCCGCGGGCAGGAGGATGGCCGAGACCCAGGCCAGGGGAAGACCGAAGCCGCCGGCGTAAAGGATGCCGAAGGCGTAGGCCCCGATCCCGAAGAAGGCGGCGTGCCCGAGGTTCATGTAGCCAAGATAGCCCCCGACCAGGTCGTAGCTCTGGGAAAGGGCTGCGGTCGTGAAGAGCGTGAAGAGGAGTGAGACCACGTACGTGGTGCCGACCTGGGGGATGAGCGCGGCGACCCCGAGCAGGAGGGAAAAGGCCAGAAGCCTCATCCGAGGAGTCCCTTGGGGCGGAGGAGGAGGATGGCGACTAGGATGACGAAGGCGACCGTGAGCGACCACTGCGCGCCGAACCAGAAGCCGACCAGCGACTCGGCGAGCCCGAGGATTACGGCCCCCAGGAGCGTCCCCGGGAGATTGCCGATGCCGCCGAGGACGATGATCGAGAGGTACTTGAGCGTGAGCGGGATCCCCAGGTGGGGCTCGACCGGGATGATCGTGATGAAGAAGACGCCCGCGACCGCGCTCAGGGCGATCCCGAGCCCGAGCGTGTTTCGGGAGACCGCCTGGACGTTGATCCCGGCGAGCATCGCCCCTTCCCGGTCCTGGATCACGGCCCGGATCGCCTTCCCCGCCATGCTTCTTCGGAGGAAGGCGTGGAGCGAGATCGCGAGGACCAGGATCACGCCGAGGGAGAGGAGCCTCAGGGTCGAGATGACGACCGAGCCCACACGTAACGGGGCGAGCGAGTAGTCAATGCCTTTGACCGGCTGGACGAGGGAGAAGGCGGCCAGGTCTTCGATCGCGAGCGCGAGCCCGAGCGTCACGAGGATCGAGGCCGCGAGGAACTCGTGGGCCGTCCGCGCCCGGATCGGGCGGATCAGGAGCCGCTCCACCGCCATCCCCAGGATGCCGAAGGCGGGGAAGACGAGCGCGACCGCGAGGAACGGGGAGAGGCCGAAGGCGGTGTAGAGCCAGTAGGTCGCGAGGCCCCCGAGCACCAGGAAGTCGCCGTGGGCCACGTTGAGAACATTGAGGACGCCGAAAATCAGCGAGAGCCCGAAGGCGCCGAGGGCATAGATCCCGCCCTGGAGGATCCCGCCGATCACGAGCTGGAGGAGGACGCCCATCCCGGTGAATGGGAGAGCCGGTCAGCGGTCCGTCAGGCCAGCGTCTTGAGAAAATCGGCCAGGGTCCGGTTGAAGTCGGCTTCCTGCTCCACCTGGGGATAATGGCCGCAGGAAGAGAGAATGATCAGGTGGGCCCCGTGAATCTTCTGGGCCAGGTACTCGGAGAACTTGGGCGGGGTCATGCGGTCCTCGTCGGCGCCGATGACCAGGATCGGCGCCGAAATCTCCCCGAGCCGCTCCATGACATCAAAATTGTTGTTGGCCTGGAAGTCGGCGTAGATCGTCTTGGGTGGGGCGCTCATGGTCCGCGCGCGAAGGAAATCGAGGACCTCGGGCGAGACCGATTCCGCCACGGTTCGACCGAGCCGGACCGGGGGCTCATTCGACGCCCCGGGGTCCTCGGCCCGCTGGCGGGCCTTCTCGAGTAAGTCCGGGTGCATCTTGAGGCGCGCCCCGGTCGCCACCAGGACCAAGCCCGACAATCGATCCGGGTGATTCAGGGCCGCTACCAGCGCGACGCCGCCCCCCATGGAGTGCCCGACCAACACCGCCCGGGCCATCGCTGCCACGTCCATCTGCCGAAGGACATCCTTGGCGTTCTCTTCGTGAGAGGTGAAGGGAGGCTCGGCCCGCCGGGCGCCACGACCAGGGAGGTCCACCGCCAGGACCCGATGAGCGGCACTGAACGCCGCCACTTGGCGATCCCAAACGCGCCCATCTTCTCCTGCGCCGTGGATAAAAACCAGATTCGCCATGTCTTGATGACCTAATCGTCGTCGGGCCCGTCGGGGATCCTGTGAGACGGCCCCACGTGCGTAGGCAATTCGGACGCCGTGGAGAGCCAGTCAGCCTCTGCCCACGCGCTGATCTTTCGAACCGCCGTCATCGCCGCCGGGTGATTCCCGGCCTCCAGGGCAATCAGGGCTTCAGACAGGAGGTCCTGGAGCTCGAAGTATCGGAGGTCCACCCGCGTCGGGCTCGATGGAGATTAGAGGAAGTGGCGGTTCTTCTGCTCGTCGGGAACATCGAGACCGAGGGCCTCGAGCTTTCGATCCACGTACTGCTTGAACGCCTGGCGGATCTCCGCGTTCCCTACGCTCTTGAGTCCCCAGTGAATGAATCTGGCCGTGTTGGGGGAGTCGGAGCGGCCGAACATGTCCAGGGCCGCGGGATACCACTTCTCCAGGAGCTTCTGGGCCAGTGCCTTTCCCCGTTTTTCTTCGCAGATAAGGGTGAGGAAATAGTATCCCATCTCCGAGTGCCCCAGCTCATCCCGCTCCACCGTCGCGGCCATCTTCGTGAGCGGGACGTAGCTGGACTCGCGCCAGTCCCGGGCGTGGAAGGCGCCGTTGAGGTCCACGAAAAAGTGGAACAAGGCATCGTCCGCCCACGTCTCCTTCGGGAGGTGGAACGAATAGTGGACATAGGGGACATCCCGAAGCGCAAAGCTGTTTTCGAGCCCGACCGCGAGACGATGAAACATGATCGCGTGCTTCAGTTCTTCCGCGAGGTACTCCGACTTGATCAGCTTGGTCTCCTGGTTCGGGTAGAACGCCTCGGCCACTTCCAGGCACGTCCCCATCAAGCCGAGGAAGCTCTTGTTACCGGCTCGCTCCCCTTCCGCCTTGAGCATCTTGATGAGGAGACCCTTGTACTCTTCGGGGAGCGGTTCGTCTTCGTCAAAGCGGTAGGCGGGGCGACTCACGTGGCAGGTGAACTTCGGGAGCGGATCCCCTTGGGCGTACGCCTTCCGCCAGAAGGGCCAGAGATCTGTCCGCCCTCGCTGCTCAGCGTCCTCGATCGCCGTCATTTCGCTCACGCAGTTGTTCCGCCTCGGCCGACACGTTAACAGAGTTTGACTTTTGGTGTCAAGGGGTTCGGGCCTCGACCGACTCTCGGCTCAGATCGAACAGGCGACCTGTTCCGTGAAATCGTCGTTTCGTCGGCCCAATATTCGGAGTGCGCGGCCGACCGAGATCGCGATGGCGGGACGCCGCTCTGTGCCGCTCAGCGACCCCCGGATACGGATGACGACCAATAGAGCCGGCGAGCATTGTCCGCGAGGATCTTGCCCGCTTGCTCGACGGTGATATCCTTCCGTCCCTTCAGGACGCGGATCGAGCCAGGGAACTCGTTGTCCCAGTGGGGATAGTCCGAGGCGTAGACGACCACGTCTTCCCCCACGAGCCGGAGGGCCTCGGGGAGGAGCGGCTCATCGGCCTCACAGGAGAAGTAGAGGTTCCCGCTCTTGACGTACTCGCTCGGGCTCTTCTTGAGGCCTGGGGCGTCGACGTCGCCCCGTTTGTCGTACTCCTCGTCCATCCGCCCCATCCAGTACGGGACCCAGCCCACCCCCGCCTCGAGGAAGGCCAGGCGCAGGTGAGGGAAGCGCTCCGGGATTCCCTCGAAGACGATGGACGTGAGCTGGCGCATCTGGCCAAACGGGTGAGAGACGGTGTGTGCCTGGATGAACTTGGGGTAGAGATCCACCCCGCCGCCCCCCAGGTGGGACCCGGAGGCGTGAACGGCCAGCATCGTGTCCAGGCGCTGGGCCTCTTCGTAGATCGGCACGAACTGGGCCTGCCCAAGGAGATGGGGGCCATCCGCAGCGAGCATCCCCCCGGCAAACCCGAACTCCTTCACCGCGCGCCGAAGCTCGGCCGCGGCTTCCTGGGGCGCCTGGACCGGAAGGAGGGCGACGGCCTGGAGGCGCGGGCTCACCTTGAGCACCTCTTCGTAGAGAAAGTTGTTGTAGGCAC
>JACOUJ010000098.1 GCA_016177865.1 Candidatus Rokuibacteriota bacterium | reverse complement strand
GGAACTCGGCGGGCTTGTCGAGGAGGGCGACGGGGTCGAGGTTCCCTTGCACGGCGATGTCGGACCCGAGCCGATCCCAGGTCTCGCCCAGATCAACGCGCCAGTCCAGGCCGATGACGTCTCCCCCGGCCGCCTTCATGAGGGGGCGGAGACCGGCCGTTCCTGTCCCGAAGTGAATGACCGGCACCCCGGGAGGGAGCGCCTGAATCAGTGCGCGCGTGTGGGGGAGGACAAGCTCGCGGTAATCGTCAGGGGCCAGGGCGCCGACCCAGCTATCGAAGAGCTGAACCGCCTCGGCCCCCGCGGCGATCTGGCCACGGACATACGCGTTGACAGCCCGCGCAAGCTTGGCCATCAGGGTATGCCACGCGCCGGGGTCGCCGTGCATGAGCCGCTTGGTGTGGAGATAATTGCGGGAGGCCCCGCCTTCAATCAGATACGACGCGAGTGTGAACGGCGCCCCCGCGAACCCGATCAGCGGCACGCGCGGCCGCCGGGCGTCGAGCGCGCGCCTGACCTGTCTCACGGTCTCAAACACAAAGGGCACCGACTCCTCAACCGGCACGTCTCTGAGACGATCAACATCCGCGCCCGTTCGAACCGGCCGGTGAATCACCGGGCCATCGCCCTTTGAGAATTCAAGCCCGACCCCCATCGGTTCCACGACCAAGAGGATGTCGGCAAAAAGGATCGCGGCGTCGACCTTGAGGCGATCAATCGGAAGGAGCGTCACGTCGGTCGCGGCCTCGGGGTTCTTACAGAGCTCGAGGAATCCCATTCGGGAGCGGATCTGACGATACTCGGGCAAGTAGCGCCCGGCCTGGCGCATCAGCCAGACCGGCGTATGGGGCGTCACCTCACGACGACACGCTTGAAGAAAGGGGGAGTTGGAAGCCTCCAAGGTCATTCGATGGGCATTGTAGCACGTGGCGCGCGAGAACCCGGCTCCGAGGTGTTCACCTGTCGGTTGCCGGGCTATCTACTTTCGGATTGTTCTGGAGCAAACGCTGGATGATGAGCCGGATGAGATAGAACCCAAACTTCGGGTTCTGGAAGTAGAGCTGTAAGACCTTGCTCTCATCAATGCTTCCAACTTCTGCGTCGCTCTCGCAGACTGCCGTGGCGGTCCGAGCTTTGTAGGGGGAAAACACGCCGATCTCTCCGAGTACCGCACCGGGGCCGATCGTCCTGTCGATCTCGACCAGCCGGATCTCCCCGCTCAGCATCAGATACATCGCTCCCGCCACGTCTCCCTTTCTGAAGAGCACCTCTCCCTTCTTGAACCTGCGCGAAGACAGGTGCGGAATCAACCACTCCATCGACAGATCGCCCTGGGAAGCCGCGCGAACCTCCACGATCAGGGCGCGCATCTGCAAGAGGCGGAGGCAGTTCAACGGCAACAGCAACGCGTGGAGAATGAGTACCGGGTAGAGGCGGCCCGTGAATCCGTATCCTATGAAGGCGAGGTTGCTGAGAATGGCAACGACCCTGAGCGGGATCATCGTCTTCATGTAGAAGGTACAGAAGACCAGGAGCGCGGCGAGATAGCCGATCAGATCGAGCCAGCTCAGGGTCATGGGAGGGCTCCTTCGGTTCGCGCGTTCACCCGTCCACCTCCCGAGCAACCCGGTTCAGGAGTCGTGGTGCCGAGGGGGGGACTCGAACCCCCACGGGCCTTGCGGCCCAGCGGATTTTAAGCCCGCGGCGTCTCCCAGTTCCGCCACCCCGGCTCAAGCACCTCGCCAGAAATCCTCGAGCAAAGAATGGAGGCGGCGAGCGGATTCGAACCGCTGAATAGAGGTTTTGCAGACCTCCGCCTTGGCCACTTGGCTACGCCGCCATACTTACACAAAGGGGACGAGGGGGGGACTCTCGTCCCCCCCCTCATTATGGAGCGGGAAACGGGATTTGAACCCGCGACCCCTACCTTGGCAAGGTAGTGCTCTACCCCTGAGCTATTCCCGCGCAAAACCGGACAAAATTCTAACAGGACCGTTTTAGACTGTCAACGCGGAACCTGCCGAGTGCGATGGAGCCGGTTGACCGATGCGTTCCACCAGAGGTATCTTCTTCTTGCGCCATGAAGCTCAACCCCCAAACCACTGCCTGCGTCTCCATTGACATGCACCGGGGCCACCTCGACCCGAGCGTCGCGACCCTGCCGCTCCCTGCGGAGCGGTGCGCTCCGCTCATTGCAAGGACTGCCGAACTCTTCCGCGGCCTGCGGGCACTGGCGGTCCCCATCGTCCACGTGGTCTCCGAGTTCCGGGACGCGCAGGAGGCGGCGGCCAACCCCTTCTGGAAGTCCATCCACGACGACCCGACCAAGGCGCGCAAGGGGAGCCTCCGCCACAACCTTGAGGGGAGCCAGGGGACCGAGATCATCCCGGAGCTCTTTGAGGAAGGTGATCTCGTGGTGAGGGGAAAGAAGCGCTACAGCGCCTTCTTCGCGACCGATCTCGAGTTTCTCCTGCGGCGCCGCCTCAAGGCGGATACCGTGATCCTCACAGGGGTCAACACGTCCTCCTGCATCCTGTGCAGCGGATTTGACGCCACCAACCGAGACTTCCGGGTCATCATTGCCGAGGAGGGG
>JACOUJ010000226.1 GCA_016177865.1 Candidatus Rokuibacteriota bacterium | reverse complement strand
GTGACTTCGGAGGGTGACGACCACGGTCCGCTCCAGCGGGATCACGCCCGCTAGCCGGTCCAGGGTCTGGCGGAGCAGGGAACGCGAGCCGATGAGGGCCGCGTACTGCTTTGGGCGCTCCTCCCCGTAGACGCGGCGAGTAAGGGGCCGGAGCCGCACGCCTTCGCCGCCCGCGAGAACGATGCCCCAGAGGGTCCCGGGATACGCGCTGGACGGTTCGAGCCGGGCGAGTAGTTTTCGAGGGGCGACCTCCGGCCAATTCATGTCTTCTTCGCTCTAGCGCACTCAGCCCCAGTCGGCAGACACGCCGATGAACGCGAGCCAGGCCTTCGCGAGCCGCTCGGTCTCGCGCTTCGAGAGACCCTCGATTTGGTCAGGGCGGGGTGGCTGAGCCACGCCGAGTTCCTTGTTTCGCGCTGAACGCCACCGAGACGGTGCATTCTCGCCTCCGCCGCTTTTGCAGCGGTTCGGAGCTCCAGTACCTTGCGCGGATCATCTCACCGGACAGCCTAGAACCTCGGACCTGGCCGGCCTCAAGGCTGGCTGCCGACCCGGCTATGATCATCACTCCCATCGCCAGATCCCCTCGCTGTACCGATTCAGCGACCTTCCAGCCCGTCGGCGCTGACATCCCGTGAGTAGGCGCACAGATGGCGGAGCGACTGCGGGCCCAAGAATGAAACCGTAGGCTTCCAGACCTCCGGTGGTAGCCTGCGTCGTTCACCCTGGTGACGGCCGGGAGTGGTCCCCAGGCGCCCGCTTCCCTGCTGCCCCTTCCCAGGCCGGCAGTTTCAGATCACGTGGTCCCGGAAGTTCGCGCAGGGTTCAAAAGACCTCCCCCTGTCGCGTCGTACGATGATCACGTACCGAGCGGTCCTCTCCGGCGTAGTCGATGGGTCGGGATGGCGCACACGACCTCCCCTCCGCGGCGAGGACTTGGCCCCGACTCGCTGCCCTCCGATGCCGTATGCGAGGCTTCCTATATCAGGAACTCCGTAGGTGGTCTATTGGACTTTGGTACTAATAAGTTCAGGGCTCTTCAGGAAATCGTCTGGCATAGGGAGCTGCCCGGCCTATGCTCCGATCGGCCGAAAGGAGGATCGGAGCGATCCGAGCTATCGAGCTCTACCGGGCGATCTTGGGGCGCACGTCCCTGTGGACGGCGGACAGCGTGGAGCTGGACGTGAAGCACAAACGCACCTGGAACATGGACCTCTCAGGCGGGGGCGGTATCGCTTTAGCGATACGCGCGGCACCCGGTGCTGCTTGAGGATCCGGCGAAGGTTGGCGGGGAGACGTAGACGTGGTGGTACCGCCCCACGGCTCTCTGGGCCTTCATCGCCGGGCGCGGGACCCAGGAGAAGACTTACGGCGAGCTCAAGGGCGAGTTCGCCTTCGACGTCGTCCCGCCTTGTTGGTCCTGACCGCCGAGGACTCGAACTGCCCATCGTCCGGTGAGAAGAGATCGAGCTGGAAGTTCTTCCGGGTCTGGTTGCCGACCCGCTTGTGGTGGGCGGCAACCAGCGGCCTGAGGTTGACCCACTTCCAGAAGCCCACCTTGATGGCGTACTCGCGCCCTTCCTGCGTCAGAAGGTCGAGGATCTCCTCCTGAAAGAAGGCCGCGTCCATGCGGAACTCCAGGGGGAGCCCGCGGCCGAAGCGACCGCGCGGCTCATGGATCAACTCCCGCAGGAACAAGGCAGCGCCTCGGCTGCCGTACACGTTGCCGGGTCGGTTCTTCAGGCGCAGGATGTGTCCGGTCTGGGCCAGGTGGGCCAACAGGGGGTAGTAGCTCGGGTCCTGCTAATGATGGGGATTGAACCCGCGGAATGCCCAAGCGACCGTGTTGCCCGTCCGGACTACCGTGCGATCGACGTCGATGGTCAGCCGCGGCAGGTCGAGCCGCTCGACCATGACGACCTCCACGGCCTTGATCACCCCGAGGCGCAGAAGCTCGGCGAGGATGCGCCGAAGCTCCACCTCGTTACTGGACGTTACTGGTGCCCCAGCGGACCCTGGTCCGATTCACAGAGCCACCTCAGTCCGGACGGCGGGGATCATCAAAGGGCCTCGAGGCGTGTCCATCTCCGAGGCTCCGCGTCAGGCGCGTGCTCACGGCGACTACAGCACCCTTGCATGCTCATTCCAGGCCCGCCCCTCGGCGGCTACACCGCCGGAAGGCACGGGCCTCATAGATAGCCGGCAACTCGGTAGTAGAGCCCAGCCAGCGCCTCCTGAAGCACCAAGCGCATGATCTTCAACCGGCCCTCGGGGGTGCCCGACCAGCCTCGCGCCTCGTCAGGCGCTGGCAGCACCGCAAGCCCGGCGCGTTCGAAGAGCCCCCTGGCCCGCCCCATGCCTTCCCAATCGGCAACCAGGAGCACGCGCCGCACGCCGCGCGATCGCAGCACCGCCCCGAGCGCGGCCGCCTCTTCTCGCGTGGTGTGCCCGCTGGCTTCCGTCAGGATGACCTCTGCCGGCACGCCCAATCGCCGAGCCAAGGCTGCCCGCACCTCGGCCTCTGGAGGACCCTCGCTCCCAGCGGGGCCCGACAAGACGAGGAGCGGCGCCAGGCCACTTTGGTAGAGGAGAATCCCGTGGATTGCCCGGCGCAAGGAGCTGTCGCTCAACGTCCCATCGCCCCGCACCCCGCCGGCGCCCAGGACGACAATCGCATCGCCAGGCTCAAGCTGAGGGGCGTACCCCATCCAGCGGCTTAAGAGATTCGCGAATGGAGTAAATGCGGTGATAAAGAAAAGTCCGAGCGTGACGAGACCCAGGAATCGCAGATTGCCATCAACCCTCTGGGGTCTCATGGTGCGCGGCTGCAAACACGAAACCGAACGCCGACCAGGTCTTCGGAGCGGGATGCCGGCGTTCGCCGCGCCGCCGTTCGACCGCTACATCGCGGTGAACCCTGCGGCGATCCCCCAGTCGGCGGTCCCAGATGACGTCAACAAAGCCCACGTCAGCGAAGTGCTCGCGGAAGAGCTGGAAGATCTCGCTCTCGCCACGGCGGACGATGAAGTAGTGCGTCGTGCCGGTCATGTGAATGGGATCCGGCGCCGCCGGAGCTGCCGCTGGGCCCACTCGTGGCCGTGGAGGCAGAGCTTGAGCACAGAGGGGGCGTACCCACAGACCTTGAGGAATGCCGGGCCCCACTCCGGATCGATGAGGTAGTGAAGGCCTCGGTGATCTCCCCGAACACGCCCGGGGACGGGATCGGCCGCCCCCGGGCGCACGTGAGAAACGTCACCACCCCGCCGGAGCTCTGCAATCGCGGCACGTAGGCGTGGAGGTAGAGCCGGTCGACGCACTTCACTTCCAACGTCACGTGCTCTCTGATAATCTCAGCCACGTTGGGCATGGGCTCCTCCTCGGCGTGGAAGCCAAGGAAGAGATACCACCCAACGGCGTCCGAGAGAAGCCTCACCGCTCTCTCGGCGGACGTTCTTCATTGACTCGTCGGTTTGAGGCGCAGCTTCGTTAGTCGCCTAATCTCCGCGAGTTCGCGACGGCATGGAGCGCCAGCGGTTGGCCCAACTCCGCCCGCTGCGCTTCTCGCAACGCGGCGCGCGCGGCCGCGAGTCGCGAACACGTTGTGCTTGGAGCCGCAGACAGGGCTACCGAACTGCGGCATCTCACCCTCATCTTCCTCGAACCGGACGAACGCGAGAGGCCGCGGCGGACGGAGCCTCTGGAAGCTCGACACTCGGCGCACCGCGCGGGATGGGATCGCGGAGTGCGGACTTCCGCTCCCAGTCCTGTCGCTTCCGTGTCAGCGCATATTCGTCAATTGCCTCGCGTAGTTCAGCGGCACGATCCGCCTGGTTCCGATAGACGGCCCGGTAGAACTCCGTGCCGAGGCGACCGAGGATCCGATCCATCCGGATCCCATATCGCTTGCGCACCTCGCCCACTGCGCACGTCATCCACTCGGCCGCCAGCCTTCGATCTTCCGCGGTGAACCGCGGGTAGGCGAACAAACCCAGCACTCTTTGGTCCCGAGCCTCCTCGATCCGCTGCTCCCAACGCTTCATGCTCATAGCCACCTCATCGGCAGGCGCCGTAAGCCTCCTTCGCGGAGTCCGATCTGGAGAGCACGCGGCCGCAGCACGGACAGCAGCGCGGTGGCATCCGCCGGAGACCCGGGTAACCGAGGGGGCCGCCCTCACAGCACCGGGCTCTTAGCGTCTTTCGCAGGGACGCCGACCTCCCCGGCCGTCCCTTAGCGCACGCCAGCGCACCCGCTGCAGCCTCTCGCCGTGTCTCTCCCAGCAAGGTCCGTGCCCGAGGTCGGCACGTACGGAAGTTGGCAAAATCCCCGCCGATGCGGGAAGGTTCTCCCGGGCCGAGATCGGAATTCTGCGAACCCTGTGGAGGCGCCGTTCCTCTATCGGAAGAGCGTTGCAGGGGCGCAGCTGGCCTGGATGGTCCGGGGCGTCCTACGCTACCCGGGCCCAAAACAGGAAGGCGTCGGGGGGTAGAGACTTCGGCGCCAGCTACCGCCTATCTTCGGGCTTTATAACGCGCCGTATCCCTAGGACCGTGGTGCAGAACAACGCCACCGGGTTCTCCGGGGATGCTGAGACGGTCGGTCACCCATAGGGAGCCACGGTGGTGAAGTGGCCGGATACCGTGTTGACCGGCTGGGGATTGCGAGCGTGACGCGTCCGGACCGGGTCTGTTCGGCCCGGTAGCTCGGACCGATCATCGATACGGTGGGAACGCAAACGGAATTCGCTTGAACGGTCGGCGCCCAGGGGAGGCGGCGAGGTACCGCCGCACCGTCTTGACGTTGAGCCCGAGCTGGGCGGCGATCCGCTTCTTGGGGACGCCCCCCAGCCACAACCGCAGGACCTCCTTGACCTCCACGGGGCGAGCCCGTGCAGTCCGGTACAGGACTCTGTGACGGGAGCCGCCGGAGGTCTACTGCCCAGCGCCGTGGCGCCGTACCGGGCTTCGTTGGACTAGGAGCGGCCGACCCGAAGCCGTGAACGCTTGAATGTCGACGTAGTGCTGGACGCCCGAGGCTGAGACTATGTGAATTGCTTCGATTTCCAGGCGAGAAGGGGGCTGCGGGAATCGTGGCATCTCAAACTGCAGAACCAGACCGCATTCGGGGCACGGTTTGGTCGCAGCGCCGAGGCCGGCCTGAGCACCCGCCCTGCCCGACAGCCCGGCGCCGGATTCCTGAGGTTCGTCGATGCGCAATACCTTGACTTCGTAGAGCGACGCGCTCGCTCGTCGTTGTCGTCGATCCCCTCGGCGACGATCACCTCGTGGCGCGATACTCCCACGGCGGCGCTCTCGCAGCCGACGCTCGTAGATCACCGCAACAGGCGCATCCTCTCTGAAGCTCTGTCGCAGAACGTTGTAGAGTTCGCGCTCGTATTGCTGGACGACGATGAGCCATTGAGGCATTTCGTGCTATCGGGCTCTGAGACTGACTTACGGCAAGGGCCCGCTAGCGGCCCCTCTTGAGCTCGGGCACATCTAGGACCTCTTCACCCGCGGCCACCCCGGCCCGCGGCGCGAGTCACGAAGAACCCGCGAGTCTCCAAGATGGTCGGGTCAACGGGCATCCGCCGCTGGCCGCGCCGACGCTCGCCGGGAACGGCTTGAACAACCTTCCGGCGCTCGTCACCACCGCGCCGATCCGATATCACCTGGGTATTGGGATCGCTCGCAAAGTAAGCCTGGAGCTCCTGAAACAGCTCGGTTGCCCCTCGGCGGACGATGATGAGGCGCTGACGACGGTACATACGCCGCCCAGTCCAAGCAGTCCACGTGCCAGGGCGCAAGCACAAGCAAAAGTCTGCGATTTTCCTCGATTTTCGCCTCCCGGCACGGGTCCCCGCTGATCAGTTCCTAGCCAGCGCTGACCGCATACTGGCCAGCCCGGGGCGCGGGCGCAGTGAATCGTGCCGGACCTCCGCGAGCCGAGGCGGACCAGGGAACGTGGACGGGATCCCAGGAGGCGGGCGGGGTGGCCGTTGGGTTGACGTTCTCTTGGTGGACGCCGCTGCCCGCGAAGCCGGCTCCTACCCCGGAGCCGGCGTCGGGGAGTCAGCCCTGACAAGCGGCGGGGCGAGGCCAACGCCAGCCTGTCGCCCAGACCGGTGTGGTCGTCGGGAGTACCGACCGACTTGATCGGACCGTGTGGATGCCCACCCGCTGCGCCCGCGCGGGCAGCGCTGCCGGCGACCGCCGCGCGCGCGTGGCGGTCTCAAGGGAGAGGCGGCCCAGGTGGCTCGGTGTACAGTTGACGGAGCCGCGGCGGCCCGATCGACATGCGCATTCCTCTCGTATTCGGCGCCTGGCTCGACCACGAGCCCGGGTGGCTCCCGCCCGAGGAGGCCGACAGCCTGCTGGCGGCGCTCCGCGATGAGCTGGGCTGGGAGCAACGGGAGATCGTGCTCTTCGGGCAGAGGATCCTCCAGCCCCGCCTCATCGCCTGGGCCGGCGACGTCGGCTATCGCTACTCGGGGCAGACGCTCGAGCCACGACCCTTCACGCCGGCGGCGCAGCGGCTCCTCGCGCGCGTCCGCGAGCGGGCAAACGTGCCCTTCAACCACGTCCTCGCCAACCGCTACCGGAGCGGCGATGACAGCATGGGGCTCCACGCCGACGACGAGCCCGAGCTCGGCGAAGACCCGGTGGTCGCGATCGTGTCGCTCGGTACGTCCCGCCGGCTCGTCATCAGACCCCGCCGCAAGGGCGCGCCACAGCGGCACGACCTGGACCTCAGTCACGGCAGCCTCCTCGTCATGGGCGGCACGTGCCAGCGTCACTACATGCACGGCGTGCCGCGCCAGCCCGGGCTTCAGAGCGAGCGGATCAGCCTGACCTTCCGCCGGCTGCTCCGGCCGCCGTGAGCCCAACTTCCGCAGTTCACGGAGGTCGAGGACGGAAAATCGAGCCCTTCGCTTCCCCGCCCTGCGGCAGTTCGCCCAGCGCTAGAAACTCCCCTCCCCCACACCCGAGAAACCGGCAGAGCCGCTCAAGGTGCAGCGTGGCCACTGCAGCGGCGCCGACATTCTCCGGCGTCCGGTCGAGGCCGCGGCTGAGCGCCGCCCGCCGATGGCCAAGCCCACGTGGCATCAGGCCGGCGCCTGGAAGACACGGCGCTCGAAATTGAACAGGCTACGGCATCCGGTATCAGTCACGACGATGGTTTCGGTCAGACCGACACCGCCGTGACCGGGCACCTGAACCCATGGGATGAGGTGGAAGGTCATGTTCCGCTCCAGCGGCCGGTCCTGCCCCTTGACCATGCTCAGGATGTGGCCCTCGCCCCAATCCGGGGGAAATCCGATGCCGATGGAATAGGCGGTCCGCGACGCCTGTTCGGCGTTCGGCGCCCCCGCCGCAATGACCTTTCGCGCGATCGCGTCGATCTCGGACGCGGGGACACCTGGCTTGATCGCCCCCATCGTCGTCTCCACCGCCTCCAGGCAGACCTTCTCGGCCTCGACAATCGGCTTCCGGGTCTCGCCGACCATGACGGTGCGCATCATGGCCGCGTGATAGCGGTTGTAGCATCCCGCGACCTCGAGAAATACGTAATCGGTCTTCTCGACCACCCGCCGTTCCCAGGTGGCGTGACCGAGCGCGCCGCGCCAGCCCGAGGCGACAAAGGGCGCCATGGCGGGCCATTCGGACCCCGCGCGCAACATGCCATCGTAGATCGCCGCCGCGATGTCATTCTCCGAGACGCCGACCGCAACCGCTTGGATCCCCGCCCGCATGCCGGCTTCCGTTGCCCGTGCCGCCTGTTCCATCTTGGCGATCTCTGCGTCAGACTTGACCAGCCGTAGCTGTTCGACGATGCCCGTGCAGTTCACGAACGTCGCGTTGGGCAACGTCGCCTTCACGGTCTCCCGTTCGAATGCGCGGAAGAAATAGGCGTCGCGATCATAGCCCAGCCGGGCATGCGCCAAGCCGAATTCGGCAATGGCATCGGCCAGGACTCGTGGTGGGTTGTCGAAATCGTGGTACGGGCGGCTCTCTCTGATCCACGTCCGAGCGGAAATGTTGGAGGACTCCAGACGCCGGGTGACCATGAATGGTTCCTTCTCGAGGGGAACCACCAAGGCCTGGAACCAGTAGTACCCGGGGGTCTGGTACCCGGTGAGGTAGAAGAGGTCGTGGGGCATCGTGAGAATCACCGCATCCATCCCGCGTTGCTCCATCAGCGCGCGAAGACGCCTCAACCGGCGCTCATACTCCGCCATCGGGAACACCAGTTCACTTTTGGTCTGCATTCGGCCCTCCTTCGCCGCGAATCATGACGCCCACGACATGAGGGCAATGATCGAGACCGGCCCGCATCACACCTCCAGGACCGCCTGTGAGCACAGCGCGGGCCGCTCTCCGGCCGGCGCCGATATCCATTGCGGCAGGCCGGGCAGCTGGCGGCCCCATTTCCTCATCGAGAAGTCAGTTGGCGCTGTCGCACCGGAGTCACCGCCCGCCTTCGCGCCTCCGCGGCCGGCTGTGAGGGAGCTCGACCGTCCCTGCTTCGAGAAACCGCCATACCGCGCCCAGGAGCACGCCGGCTCCGATCGGGAGGGCCTTCTCGTCGAGCGCGAATCCGGGGTGGTGCAGCGGATGCACGATGCCCTTTGCGGGGCTCCCCACGCCGAGGCGGAACATCGCCCCGGGCACGCGCTCGAGATAGAAGGCGAAGTCCTCGGCAATCAGCTCGGGCCGCGGCATCTCGTGAAGCGCGGCCGGACCGAGCACGTCGCGGACGGCGCCTCGGATCAGATCCGTCAGCGCTTCGTCATTGCGCAGGACCGGCTCGCCCGGGAGCACTTCGACCGTGCCCGCTGCTCCATGGGCGCGGGCGACCCCGCCCACGACGTCCCGGATCATCGCCCGGACGCGAAGGCGGACCCGCTCATCGAGCGCGCGGACGGTCCCTTCGAGGAGGACGTGGTCGGCGAGGATGTTCGGCGCGGTCCCGCCTTCGATCCTTCCGATGGTGAGCACCACGGGTTCCAGCGGATCGATGCGCCGGCTCGCGATCTGCTGGAGCTCCTGGATGACCGCAGCCGCGACCGCGATCGCGTCGACCCCGAGATGCGGGAGGCCGCCGTGTCCGCCCCGGCCCCGAATGGTGATCTGCAGCGAATCGGCGCCCGCCATGAACGGACCCGATCGGACGCCGATCTGGCCCACCGGGAGGCCGGGGTCCACGTGGAGCGCCAGGATCGCGTCGATGCCCTTGAGGTGCCCCGCCTCCGCGATCTGGCGGGCCCCGAGGGGCTCGGACTCCTCGGCCGGCTGGAAGACGCACGTCACGGAACCTCGCAGGCGCTCACGCTGCCCGTGCAGGGCGATCGCCACGCCGAGCAGGATCGCGGTGTGCGCGTCGTGCCCGCAGGCGTGCATCACGCCCGGCCGCCTCGAGGCGAACGGGACCGATGACGCCTCGACCAGCGGCAGCGCGTCCAGGTCCGCGCGGAGCGCGAGCGCTCGTCCGCTCCGCCGCCCCCGAATGGTGACCAAGAGGCCGGTTCCCGCCACCGCCTCGATCTCGCGGAGTCCGGCCGCGACCAGCTCCCGCCGCACGAGGGCGGCCGTCGCCGTCTCCTCGTGGGAGAGCTCGGGATTCGCGTGGATAGCCCGCCGGACGTCGCGCATCTTCCGCGCCAGCCTTGGCGAAATGGTCGCCGGCGCAGCCGCTGGCACTCGCGATGACGGTCGGCTCACTTCACGATGCGGGCGCGAACGGTCCTGGTGAGGAGCTCGGCTCCCGTCTCGGTCACGACGGCTGTCGGAGCCGCCGCCGCGCCCGGTCGTCGCCGCCGAGACTGCGCCGTGACCCGGTCACCCGGACGGGTCGGCCGGAGTCTGCCCGCCGGCCCCTGACCGGCCCTCAGCCAGCGGCATCCTTGGGTTCTCCTCGGGTTCCGGATGCGCCCTGGCGGGCTCCCGAGGGCGCCGCCATGGGCTCGGCGACCACCTGCCTGGTGCACCGCGTCCGGGTGGGCTATGCTTGGCGTGGCTGGTGGCGCCGTGGGGGACGGACGCGGGGAGCGCCTACGATCCGGCTCCGGGGGGCGATCCCGAGGCACGGTCGCGTCGGGAGTGCAGCCAGGATTTACCGGGTCGCCGAGTTGAACGATCACGTCTCCTCAGACCTCCGGGAAAATCACCAGGGGCGGTCCCAGGCAGACGACCGCCACGCGTTCCGTCGAGCGAGGCTCTACGCGATGCCCTCGTCGAGCTGCTTGCTGAGCCCATGGGTGCCGCCGGGTCGCAGCGGGCGGGCTTCGGCGATCGGGAGATAGAGGGGGAAAGGTTCGGGGGTCACGGTCCGGCACATGCACCCGGCAGTGACCGGTGAGCTCG
>JACOUJ010000202.1 GCA_016177865.1 Candidatus Rokuibacteriota bacterium | reverse complement strand
TGATCGAGAGGACCGTCAGCGCAAGGAACAGGCCCGGAAAGAGGATGATCCAGAACGCGAGCTGCACGTACGTACGCCCCTCGGCCATGATGTTTCCCCAGCTCGGGATGTGCGGAGGTGTGCCCGCGCCGAGGAAGGAGAGATACGCCTCGACGAGAATCGCCGAGGCGCAGATATACGTTCCCTGCACGATGAGGGGGGCGACGAGCGCTGGCAGGATGTAGCGCAGGAGGATGCGGGGCGTGCTGGCGCCTACAGCCCGTGCGCCCTCGACCATGACTTGCTCACGCAGGCTCAAGACTGAGGCCCGCACGAGCCGCACCGTCCGAGGAATCTCCGGGATCACTAGCGCAATGATCACGTTCTGAACACTGGCGCGGAGCAGCGCCATGAGCGCCAATGCCAGCAGGATGGCGGGGATTGCCATGAGGCCGTCCATGATCCTCATGACCACGGCGTCGAGCCGCCGGTAGTAGCCGCTCACTAGGCCGATGGCGGTACCGATGACGAGGCTGATCACGGCGACCGCGGAGCCGACAACCAGGGAGATCCGGCCGCCGTAGAGCGTGCGCGAGTAGATGTCCCGCCCGTACTGGTCGGTACCGAACCAGTGCTCGGCGGAGGGCGGGCGCAGGCGGGTGATTGGCTTCATGCTCTGTGGGTCGCCGGTCCACCAGAGATGGGCCCCAGCGCCGGTCAGCGCGATCAGCGCGAGGCAGAGGAGCCCGCCCGCGAGCGTGGGATTCCGGACCACGAATCGCCAGACCGCGTGGACGCGACTGCTGGAGCGGGTGGGCGCGAGGACCAGCTCGGGGGTCGCGATCGCCATCAGCGACCTTCCCGAGCGGTCCGGATCCGGCAGGAGTCGCTACGCATTCGTCAGTACCGGATGCGGGGGTCAAGCACGACGTAGAGGAGATCCACGACCAGGTTGATCAGCACGTAGACCCCCGACACGACGAGGACCACTCCTTGGACGACCGGGTAATCGCGGTGGATGATGGCGTCCACGGTGAGGCGACCGATCCCCGGGATGGCGAAGACGCTCTCGGTGACCACCACGCCGCCGATCAGGAGCGCGAAGCCGAGGCCGATGATCGTGATGACGGGGAGCCCCGCGTTCCCCAGCGCATGCCGGAACAGGACAGTCCGCGACGCAAGGCCCTTGGCGAAGGCGGTCCGGATGTAGTCCTCGTTCAGCACGCCGAGCATAGTCGCCCGGGTCATCCGGGCGATCAGCGCCATGAAGATGAGTGAGAGCGTCAGCGCCGGCAGGATCAGGTGGCGGAGGAACGGGATCACGCCAGTGTGGAGCGGCACGTAACCTTGCACCGGCAGCACGGCAAGCTGGACGGCGAAGATGTACACGAGAAGGAAGCCCAGCCAGAAGACCGGCATCGAGAACCCCGAGACGGCAAAGACCATCACCGCCCGGTCGATCCAGGAGCCCTGCTTCCACGCGGCAAGCACGCCGAGCGGCACCGCGATGAGGACCGAGATCAGCATGGTCAGGATGGTGAGCGCGACCGTCGGTTCAGCGCGATGCTTGATGAGGGTGCTGACCGGCAGGCCAGAGAAGATCGAGGTTCCCAGATCGCCCCGCACCACCTGACCTAGCCAGATGCCGACCTGGACCAGAAACGGTCGGTCAAGACCAAGGTGCGCCCGGATGCGCGCGATGTCCTGCGGGGTCGCGTAGTCGCCGGCGAGGATCGCGGCAGGATCTCCGGGCGTGAAGTGCAGGACGGCAAAGACAAAAAGGGCCACCACCCCCATGATGGGGATGGTGGCCAGGAGCCGGCGAAAAATGAGCGGGAGCACTACGCCTCCAGCGAGATGTTCCAGAAGACGGGGCACGCAAAATTGAGCACGCCGCGCACGTTCTTACGGTAAATGGTCGGCTGTACGAACTGCCCCCACAGCACGTAGGGCACCTCGTCGTAGGCGAGCTTCTGGATCTCTTCGGCGAGCTGCTTGCGCCGAGCCGGGTCGGTCACCCGCACCCAATCGGCGCGGAGCTTCTCCATCTGCTCGCTGCAGTACCAGCCGAACCACGCCTTGTCGCACCCGCCCTTGACCCCGGCGTTGACGGCAGGGTGCATGACGTCCGCCGAGATCCACCACGTGACGAACAGGTTCCAGCCGCCCTCCTTGGGTGGCTCCTTCCTGGCGCGCCGGGAAATCAGTGTGCTCCAGTCCATGGCCTGCAGGTCGACGTTGACCCCGGCCTCGGCCAGGAGCTGTCGGATCACGAGCGTCGCGCCGTGGATGGAGGGATAATCGGTCGGGTCCATCAGCACCACCGGGCGGCCGTCGTAGCCGCCCTCCTTCAGGAGCTGCCGTGCCCGGTCGAGGTCAGGCTTGGCTGGCGCGCCGGCGGCGCTCTCGTACGGCAGACCGCCGCCACACATAAAGTAGGCGGGGCAGGTGCCGTAGTACTTGGCGTGCCCGATCGTCCCTTGGAGGACCGTCTCCTGATTCACCAGGTAGAGGAGCGCTTGCCGGGCCTTCTTGTTGTTGAACGGCGGGTGCAGGTGGTTGGGCCGCAACCACCCCTGGTTCCCACGCGGGTCGGTCACGAACACGGTGAGGTTCGGGTTCTTTTCAAGCCGCGGCACGAAGTCGATCGCCGGGTATTCATAGTAGTCCACCTCGCCCGCCTCAAGGGCAGCCGCGGCCGTCGCGGCGTCGGGGATGTAGCGCCAGATGACGCGGTCCACGTACACACGCTTGCCTCCGGCGGCCCCGTTGGGGGACTCGTTCCGGGGGACATAGTCCGGGTTCCGCACGTAGACGGCCTGATGACCCGGCTGCCACTCCTCCCTGACGAACTTGTACGGCCCTGAGCCGATCGTCTCCTTGATCTGCTCGTTCTCGGAGGTGGCGGCAATCCGCGCCGGCATGATAAACGGCACGTTGCTGGAGGGCTTCCCGAGCGCCTCCAGGACAAGGCCGAAGGGTTCCTTCAGCTCCAGGACGAAGGTCTTCTTGTCCGCGGCCTGGAGCTTCCCCGTCGCCGCGCGGAGGAGGTTGCCCAGCGGGTCCTTGTTACTCCAGCGCTGGAGCGAAACCACGCAGTCCTCCGCCGTTACCGGCTGTCCGTCGTGGAACTTGAGCCCGTCCCGCAGCGTGAAGCTGTACTTCATCTTGTCGCCGCTGACCGAGTACTTGTCCACCATCTGCGGCTTGATCTGGAGGTGCGCATCGGTGGCGAAGAGCGTGTCGTAGACCATGTAGCTGTAGTTGCGGGTGAGGTACGAGGTCGTCCAGATCGGGTCAATGACCTTCAGGTCTGCGTGCGGGATGACCCGAAGGGTTCCGCCCCGCTTCTGCGCCTGGACGTACGGGGCGCCAAGCGTGAGGGCCGCGGCCGCTGCCGTGCTGCCGACCAGAAACTGTCGCCGGTTTAAGTCGCTCATGATCTGTCCTCCCTTGAAACTCGCGTGCGGTTTGATTGAGGGTCCGGCCCCCGCGCCCAATCCGAGAGGTACCGGGTCTGCCGCACATTGTGGCAAACGGGTACCGGAGCTGTCAAGCCTGTCTCACATGTGTCTGACTCTATTCAGCCTGTATCGCGCCGCACTGGATCAAGTGGGACCCCGAGCTCGACCGGTTTCTCGACCTGATCCCGCCGATGTTGCTCTATCGAGCTGGTACTTGGATGAGCAAGCATTCGGGTCGACGCTAAAGCGCCTAAAAGAGATGTTGGCCCAACTCGACGGGTTCGTAGGAGGTTCTGTGACCGGCCGGTCGAGACACTATGATTGGAAGCTTCGCGTGAGGGGAAGTAGGCTTCGCCTAAAAGAACGCGCCGCGGGGAGCCCTAGGAAGGTTCGGGTGGCGGGGTCCGTTTAGTTTTAGTCTTCGCGACACGACGATTCGGCCCTGGTTCTTGTGGAGACCTGGATGAGAGCGATCCAGGGCTGTTTGTGAAAGACGAATCTAAATTTCGATCAGACCGGTCCAGGACTTTTGTCGGAGGCGGGTGGGGCCGACGCGGAGCTTATAGAGCCCGGCGTGGAGCCCAGAGGCCAACGCCTGCTTCCTGAACGCACCGGCGGGATCCCCGCCTATGCCCTGTACTGCCTTCTCGAACGATGCAGCCCCTCGCCTCGAACTCTTTGCCCGCCACCCCCGCCTCGGCTGGATCGGAGCCCCCAAGGATGCTGCCCGAGTCGCGAAGTCCCGCGACGTCGTGTCGAGGTGTCCTCGTTCCTCCCCCGTCCTCCCCCGTTATTGACACGTCTCCGAACTGTGCCCGAAAAGCAAACACGAAATCAGGCCAGCCAGGACGAGAAAGCGTGCGGTGAGACCCGCTCTGCCGTTTAATTGCCCACCCTATACGAAGAAGCACTGACAGGACCCTTCTGGCCCGAGTGCTGGGCCACTGGCTCATGCCGCCGAGAAGGAGATGCTCAATAGCTCAGCGCCAGCCTCGCCATGTTCCAGACGATCGGCAATCACGCGCAAGGCCAGGGCCTGAACCTTTGCCCTGGCTTCCTCCTGGGTCTGTCCGTATGCCAGGACTCCCGGGAGATCGACCACCTCGGCAATCCAGCGCCCGTCCTCTTCCTGTTCAATCTCGACTGTGAAAGTCATGGCGTCACCTCGCCCGACTGATCCTCCGGAAAGTCGGTATCAGTATAGCAGGAGATTCCCCGGTGGGCTAACGCTCGTGCTCAGCAGCCGGCTGCCTGGGCGGCGTGACAGGCAAGTCGGCCGCTCCAGCGCGTGTGTTCTGGTGACGGGATGATGGTTAGAGGGTGCGGAAGCTTGCTCGGGCGGCGGCGGCCGTGGCGGCCAGATCGTCGTCGCCGTGGGCGAGGGAGAGGAAGGCCGCCTCGTACTGGGAGGGGGCGAGGTAGACTCCCCCTTCAAGCATCCCGTGAAAGAATGCGGCGTAACGCCGCGTATCGGCAGCCTTGGCGCTGGCCCAGTCCACCACCGGCCCCTCGGTGAAGAAGCACGTTAGCATCGAGCCGACCCGGTTCAGCGTGACCGGGACCCGCGCCGCCCGAGCCGCCTCCAGGAGCCCGTTTTCGACCGCGGCCGCCCGCGCCTCGAGGGTCTCGTAGACCCCGGGCTCCCGGAGCGCGGCGAGCGTCTCGAGCCCCGCGGCGACGGCCAGCGGGTTCCCGGAGAGCGTCCCGGCCTGGTAGATTCCGCCGAGGGGCGATACCTGCGCCATGATCTCCCGCCGTCCGCCGTAGGCCCCGACCGGGAGCCCGCCGCCGATGATCTTCCCGAGCACCGTGAGGTCGGGGGCGATCCCGTAGAGCGCCTGAGCCCCGCCGTAGCCAAGGCGGAACCCGGTGATGACCTCGTCGAAGATCAGGAGCGCCCCGTGGCGGGCCGTCAACTCCCTGAGCCCGGCGAGGAAGCCCGGCCGCGGCGGGACCACCCCCATGTTCCCGACCACCGGCTCGACGATCACGGCCGCGATCTCGCGCCCGAGCGCATCCAGGACCGAGCGAGCCCCGTCGAGGTCGTTGAACGGGAGGGTGACGGTCAGCCGGGCCAGGTCGGCCGGGACCCCGAGGCTGTCCGGGACGCCGAAGGTCGCCCCGCCGGAGCCGGCCTTGACCAGGAGGCTGTCGCCGTGGCCGTGGTAGCACCCCTCGAACTTGACGATCCGCTCCCGGCGGGTGAAGCCGCGCGCCACGCGCAGGGCGGCCATCGCCGCTTCGGTCCCCGACGAGGTGAGGCGGACCAGCTCGATGGAGGGGTAGGCGCGGGCGATCTCCCGCGCCAGCTCCACCTCGCCCGGGGTCGGGGCGCCGTAGCTCCAGCCCCGGTCCAGGACCGCCTGAAGGGCGTCCCTCACCCGCTTGGGGGCGTGCCCCAGGATGAGCGGCCCCCAGGACATCACGTAGTCGATGTAGCTCCGGCCGTCCACGTCGAAGAGGCGCGCGCCCTCGGCGCGGGCGACGAAGAACGGCCGCCCCCCCACCCCGCGGAAGGCGCGGACCGGGCTGTTGACGCCGCCGGGGATGAGCCGCTGGGCCTCGGCGAAGAATTGGTCAGAAGTCAATGGCCCGATCATACTCACAGCTCGGCTTCCAAGAGCTTTGTAAAGGCCTCTGCTCGCGCCCTCGCCGATGTGACGGATCAACCTCCGCCAAACATGACCTCAACACTCCCAAGCGCGCCGAAGTCTGCCTGGATTTTGTCGCGCGCCGTTGCCACATAGATGTCGGTGCACGTGCCGGTCGTCACGAACTCTCCCGCCTTCAGCGACCGGCCCCACCTTGGTAGCTCGTTCGCCAGCCAGACAAGCGCATGGAGCGGATGCCCGAGGACGGCGTCGCCTCGGCCCGTCAGCGTCACCTTTCCATTCACCAGCAATCGGACCGCATGGGTCGTAAGATCTAAGGCCTGCCACGCACCGGCGCCTATTCCCGGGATCCAGGCTTCGTGGATCACATTGTCCGCGATCAGGGAGAGCGCGTCAAACTTGCTCCAATCGGCGAGCCGGTGACCGACGATCTCGATGGCCGGAAGCACCTTCCCGATATACTCTCCGATCGTCTCCGGGGTGTGACGGCCGTTGACCACCGGCACATCCTTCGCGATCTCAAACGCAAATTCCGCCTCAATCCCCAGGATCGTGAACGCGCTGGACTTCAGGCGCGCTGGGCTCGGATAGACGAAGGACGAAAGGAGGCGGCCATAGACAGGGGTGGGAGTATTCAGGAGCTTTTGAGCCGAGGCGTTGGTACAGCCAATCTTATACCCGATAGGATATCCACCGTGCCGCGCTAAAAGCCGCTGGAGGAGCGCCTCCTGGATCGCGTAGGCGGCCGCAGGATCCTTGGGTCGGAATTCTGCGGGAATATCGTCTTCAGTACGCTGCGCAAACCTCAGTTCAGCAAGGAAATCGGCGGCACGTGATGCCGAGTCCACAGCTCCACCTCCTGTGGGCGGTACAGCGGTCAGGGGTTGTCCTCCGGGTCCTCGCCCTCCTCGGGGCCGAGGTCGAAGAGGTCCCGGACCAGCTCGCGGAAGCGCCGGCCCTCGCCGCGATCGGTGCCGAGCTTCAGGCGCTGGATCGGCGTGTGGAGGATCTTGTTCACGAGCGAGGCCGAGAGCGCCTCGATGGCGGCCCGGGTTTCAGGCGAAGCGTCGCGCAGCCGGCCGAGGGTCCGGGCGACCTCCTCCTGCCGGATCTCCTCGAGGCGCTCCCTGAGGGAGCGGATGGTGGGCACCGCCGCGCGGTCCGCCAGCCGGCGGGCGAACTTGTCGAGCTCCTCGCGGACGAGCACCTCGGCCCGCTCGGCCTCGCTCTCGCGCTCCTTGCGGTTCCCCTCCACCACGGCCTGGAGATCGTCGATGTCGTAGAGGTACGCCCCGTCGAGCTCGTTGACCGAGGGCTCGACGTTGCGCGGGACCGCGATGTCGATGAAGAAGATCGGCCGGTAGCGCCGGATAGCCAGCAGGCGCTCGACCTCCGCCCGGGTGACGACGTAGTCGGGGGCCGCGGTGGAGCAGAGGACGATGTCGGCCTCGGCCATACAGTGGGCCACCTCCGCGTGCGGCACCGCCTCCCCGCCGACCCGCTGGACCAGCTCCTCGGCGCGTCCCGGGGTCCGGTTGGCCACAAGGAGCCGGGCGATCCCGCGGTCGCGGAAGTGCTGCGCGGCGAGCTCGCCCATCCCCCCCGCCCCGAGGAGGAGGACGACCTTGCCCGCGAG
>JACOUJ010000201.1 GCA_016177865.1 Candidatus Rokuibacteriota bacterium | reverse complement strand
GGCCGGTCGGCGATGAACAAGAGATCATACCGCTCGCTCGGGGCGATGGGCACGGCGTCTACCTCGACCGGCTGGATCAGCGGATTGCCGTCCGTGTGGGTCACCTGCAGTCGGTGGCCGGCGAGCCGGATCACGTGCGTATGGTCGGCGCTGGCATTGATAAGCCGGAGCCGCACCCGCTCACCCTTCCGGACCCTGAGGGGCGTCGTTGCTGGATACGCCTTGCCGTTGATGGTCATGGTGTCGTAGGCGGGGGTGTTCCCGCCACCCATCATTCCTTGCATCATTCCGCCCATTCCACGCCCCATCATGCCTCCCATCATTCCGCCCATCCCCCCTCGAGCCCCAGCGAGTCCTTCGCGCGTGCTCGGGAGCGGACGCCCGGTCCCCGTGGCCCAGTCGTCGAGGACAACCGTAAACTCTCGATCGAAGGCAAGCGACTCGGCAGCCGCGGGCTCGATGATGAGGGGCGCGACCAACCCGAGGTCCATCTGTCGGTGTTCCTCGAAGTGCGTGTGGTACCAACGGGTCCCCGCGGGCTTCGCCTCAAACTCATAGACGAAGGTCTCCCCGGGCTGAACCGGCTTCTGCGTGATCCCGGGCACCCCGTCCATCGGATTCGGGACATCCACCCCGTGCCAGTGGATGGTCGTGGGCTCAGAGAGCAAATTCTTCAAGATGATCCTCACCCGCTCCCCTTCCTTGAGCCGCAGCTCCGGGCCCGGGACCTGACCGTTATACGTCATGGCCTTGATCCGTTTGCCTGGCCCGAGCTCCCAGATCACCTCGCGCGTCTCGAGGCGGATGGTTCGAGCGGGCGCCGGCTCTGCCGCAAATGCCCGGCCAACGCGCTCTCCGAGCGTTCCGCCAGCGGCCAGGGCGGCCGCACCCATCCCTGCTGTTGTCCGGAGAAATGTTCGCCGTGTCACGCTCATTCGAAAACCCCCTTCAACGCGCCCCCGTCACGGGTCGCCCTCGCTCCAGAACCCGCTGCCATGTCCGCCCGCCGTCGCGGGATCGCAACACGTCTGAATTCGTCGTGGCAAGCACCACGTTCTCGCCCGGGCCAGCGGCGAGCGCTACGACAACTGTTCGCGTATCACCGACAAAGCTGGTCGGGGCCCATGTGGCCCCGCCGTCACCGCTCCGCATGACCCGGCCGTCTGAACGCGCGACGTAGGCGTAGACCACCCGCGAATCGCTCGCGTGGTAGCTTACGGCCGTGACGGGCGCATCGGCCGGAACAGCCGCCACAGGCATCCAGATCATCCCCCAATCGCGGCTCGCCATCAGCCCGGCTTTGGTGCCGGCCAAGAGAGATCCCGCTGGGTCGGGACTGGCCGCGAGACTCAGCACACTCGCGAGCCCCCGCGCCGGCAGGCGCTCCCCTCTCCATGACGTCGCGGAGATGCGATGCAGTCCCATCTGTCCCGCCACGCTCCACCCATATAGCTCGCCTCCGTTGCGGGGACTGTACGTCAGCGCGTGGAAGTCCGCCTCTCCCTTGAGGGCGACTGACTGCCAGGTCTTTCCCCCGTCGCGGCTTACGAGCAGACCAAGGTTACCGATTTCATTTTGCCGGTATGTGGCGAGGTCAGGGTGGCCACTCGCGTATACCAGGGACGTCTCACGCGGATGGGCGGTAAAGCCCATCAGGTCGAAGCGGTGGGTACCAACCGACTCGGGGGGCGCGTTCGGCCGAATGCGAACGAGGCCCGTGTGCGTGGCGATATACAGCGCCTCAGGGTCGCGCCGATCTACAGCCAGCCCATGAATGTGATGAACCTCGGGCGTGGCGGTCGGTGGCTGCGCCTCCACGATCGCGTCAACAAGTACCCCTACAAAGGCGAGCACCACCAGACTCGCTCGTCCGGCGGTCTGCAGAAACTCGCGCCGCGAGAAAGGTCGCCTTTTTATGGTTGCCGCTCCCATGTGGTCCCCCCATTCGTGCTCCGGAAAATAATCCCGTCGGCTGTGGCGGCGTAGACCTCGCCGGGCTTCTTGGGGTTGAGGGTGACGGCTGCCAGGTTCTTGAGCCCCTGTCCCACAGGCTTCCACGTCGCCCCGGCATCGGTGCTTTTAAAGAGCCCGTCTTGCGTGGCGACGTACATGACCTTGGCATGCTCGGGGTTCACCGCGAAGCCGTTCACCGTCCGATTGGTGGGCAGACCGCCCACCCGCTGCCATCCTCAGAAACAGTCAGCGCTCCGTTGGAGACCTTCAGCCGTCCCGGCGTAGAGGAAGATGCCGCCCATCCCGGTCGAGATGTTCACTGAGGTGAGGATCTTTACCTCCCCGGCTGGGCCATCGTCCACACGGACCCATTTCCCGCCGGCATTGGTGGTTCGGTAGACGCCCTCCCCCTTCTCCCTGACGGCGGCATGTAGTTTAGACGGGACGTTGGGGTCCACGCCGACCCCATGAACGTCAAGCCCGCCGAGGCCGGTGTTCACCTCGCTCCATGTCGTTCCCCCGTCGCGGCTCTGAAAAACCCCGCGCTCATGGGTCGCCACATAAAGGATTCGAGGATCTCTCAGATCTGGGGCAATGGCCATGATGTCCAGATGGGCCTGGGTCGTGGAGAGATGAACCGGCTTCCAAGATCGGCCACCGTCCTCACTTCTGAAGAGACCTTCGTGGGCACCCAGGAAGAGGGTTCGGCCCTCCGCATCCATGGCGAGGGCGTGGACATGCTCGAAGCCTTGACCCCTGTTTGCCTCGCCCTGGGCCGCGAGTGAGGGAAGAGGAACCGTACAGACCAGCGCCAGAGCCGTGAGACCGGTCGCCAACACTCGGGGAAATCTCGGCATTCGTCTTTCCTCCTCTTGGATTCTCGTCAGGGAGCGTCTTATTCCCCCTTGCCCTTGTCGTCTGAATTCCCCTGTCCCATCTTGGACATGGAGCGCATCATGAAATACATCCCGAGAGGGCACGCCAGGACGGCCAGGAAGGGAAGAGCGGCCCCGGCAGCCCCGAGCAATGCTCCTCCGCCCCCTGCGAGCACAGCGCCAGCCAGAAGCGGCGCGGCGCAACAGGCCCCCAGGCCAAGAAGCCGTTTCAGGCTCCACTTCGGCTGAGCGGGGCTCGTTTCGGCGGACTCCACTCCCCTGGAGTCCGCCGTGCTTCCTTCGACTAGGACTTCGGCACGCTTCGTCTCAGTATCTGCCATAGAGAGACTCCTTCAAGGCCAGGATTGGTGATCGTGTCGTTCGGGCCGACGCGGAAGAAGACGCCGGCTTCCAGCGAAAGGACTTGGGAGGGCTAGGAGAGGGGCGGAGCGCGAGAGACGAAGTCGCCCCAGAGGAGGTCGAGGCGAACTGACGAAGGGATAGGCGGCAAAAGGCGGGTGGAAGTGCATGGGGCGATTGGAAGAGCGACTGTCGGCTGGACCGGGACCCAGAGACCGACGAGCGGCGCCTTCCCCGATGAGATCTCCTCAGCCGTCCCAGGCCCGCATGTGCCGGTCGGCGGTGATCCTACCGCTGCGAGCGCAGTCACGCATGTGCCGAGGAGCAGGCCCGCCATGACGAGGGCCATTAGGGAGATGATGTGAGTCGCTCTCTGGCTCATGGTCGTCACGCCCTATCTGTCTGACAGATTAAAGGCCAGAAACACTCCTGTCAACCTATGAGGTTCGCAGAAAAGCGCTCAATCATGGGGGGCGCCGCGAGCTTCCTCAACGGCCTCTCTGCCCTCGCGGAGGATCAGCGGCACCATCGCCAGGGCCGCGACCGGGTCGGCCCACCACCAGCCGAGCCAGGCGTTCAGGCCGAGCCCGAGGAGGAGCGCAAAGGACAGATATGAGCAGATGGCGGTCTCCTTGGCGTCCGCGGCCAACGCCCGGCTTCCTAGTCGTGCGGCCGTTCGCTGTTTCCCAAGCGCCAGCGCAGGCATGACCACAAGCGACACGATAGCAAGCCCGAGTCCCACCACGCTCTCCTTGGGGTGCTCCTGCAACCAGAGCTTTTTTCCAGACTCGTAGAGAATATAGGCCCCGAGGACAAAGAAACTTAGCCCCACAAAAAGCAATGCCCGCCGTTCCGCGCGCTCGCTTGCTTCTGGGGCGGCTCCGCAAAGCTCGACCCGAAGGCGCCAGAAGAGGATCGCCCCTGATAGGACTTCGACGACGCTGTCCAGGCCAAACCCAACCAGCGCGATCGAGCCAGCGATGACTCCAGCTCCGATGGCAACGATTGCCTCTAGACTATTCCACCCGACCGTGAAGTATTCAAGCCGGAGTCCCCAGCGAAGGTAACGCGTTCGTTCGGGAATCACAAGTCACCCCCCGAGATGACGCGCGGGGACGGGAAGAAGGGTTCTCGGGCTACTCGGAGGGATAAGAGAGAATGACGGCGTCCAGGCGAAGGATGCGGTACTCCTGCTCCTGATGGTAGAAGTAGTGACCTTCCACGTCCTCAGCGCTCTCCTCGAACGCCACCACCGAATTCACGGCGGGCATCTCGCGGAAGCCGTTCGCCCCTTCGTCGAATCCGTCGCCCCGGGCCACCACCATGCCGTAGCGGATCGGCGAGCCTTTGGGGCAGTGGAGCTTAAACCCGGCCGGGGCCTCCGTGAGGAGGCGCACCAGGATGTCGATCCCATACACTTGAAAGGGCAGATTCTCGCGCTTGGCCATGCGCCCGATCTTATCACACTCCCGCAGTAACGCAACCTCGGGGCGCTCAGATGATGTCGAGAGCGGGGGCCCGCAACAGGCCGGCTCCGTCTGCCAGGCGGTAGAGGTACCGAAGGGCCTGGAGCCCTTCGCCCCCCAAAGCCATCGCGTAATCGTTCACATATATCTCGACGAAGCGGCGGCAGGCTTCGGCATCCATTCCCCGGCCATATCGGAGGGCGTAGTCCATCGCTTCGTCTCGGTGCGCGTGGGCGTAACGGATCGAAGCCCGGACCGCCTCCGACAGCTTTCGCCCGAGATCCTCCCCCAGATCACGACGCACCACATTGACCCCCAGCGGCAACGGAAGTCTCGTCTCTTGAAACCAGCGCTCCCCCAAATCCATGACCTTCGTGAGACCCAGCGCCTCATAGGTGATAGGCCCCTCGTGGATCAAAAGTCCCAGGTCGGCCTGCCCCTCGAGCACGACCTTCGGGATCTTCTCGAAGGGAACGACGATGATCGGGACATCGTCGCCGAGATAGAGCTTGAGCAGGACGGTGGCGGTGGTGTATTGCCCGGGGACAGCCACGACGCGTTCGGGG
>JACOUJ010000200.1 GCA_016177865.1 Candidatus Rokuibacteriota bacterium | reverse complement strand
GGCGAGATCAAGGTGGGTGCCACCCTGGGTTCGACCAGCCACTTCTTCCCGGCCATGATCGAGAAGGACACAGGGGCCAAGTGGAAGTACGTCTCCTATGAGGGAACAGCCCAGCGCATGACCGCGCTCCTCGGGGGCCACATCGAGCTCGGCGAGACCAACCTCACTCAGCATGACAAAGTGAAGGCCGGCCAGATGAAGATGCTCGCCATCGCCACCGAGAGGCGCTCCCCCGAGATCCCGGATGTCCCGACCCTGAAGGAACTGGGGATCAACGTGGTCTATGCGGTCAACCGAGGCTACCTCGTCCCCAAGGGGACGCCGGAGGCGATCCAGGTGCAGCTTGAACAGACCTGTGAGAAGGTCACCAAGGATCCCGCCTTCGCCGAGTCCATGAAGAAGCAGGGGACCGACATCGTCTTCCTCGGGCGGAAGGCCTACGCAGATTTCCTGAAGAAGAATGACGGACTGAACGCCGAGGTGGCCCAGGCTCTGGGAATAAAGAAGAGATAGCCGCCCGGCCTTTGACGTGATGCACCGCGACGCGGGGGTGGGGATCGTCCTGACCCTCCTGGGTGGTTTCCTGCTCTGGCAGAGCGGGAAGATTCCCACCCCTCCGTTCGTCCCGATCGGCCCGGCCTTTTACCCCAGGATCATCCTCGGGGTCTTCGTCCTCCTCACCCTGGCGCTCGTCGCCTCCGGCCTCGCGCGTAGGCCGGGCCGCCGGACGTGGAGCCTCCCGGAGTGGCTCAGACGCTACCGCGTGATCATCCTGACGTTCGTTGTCTTCGGCCTCTATACCCTCGCCCTCCCCTGGTTCGGCTTTCTCCTGAGCACATTTCTCTTCACCGTGGTCGTGCAATGGGTTCTGGGCCGGTGGGGATGGCAAAGTCTCCCAGGAGTGCTCGCGGTGGGGGCAGGGACCGCCCTCGGGACCTACCTAGTCTTCGAGGTCTACCTGAAGCTCCTCCTGCCCCGCGGAACGCTCTTCTGATGCTCGAACACTTCGTCGGCTCGGTCGCGGCCATCCTCGACCCCAAGGTCTTCCTCCCCATGACAGGAGGGATCGCGGCGGGACTGATCGGGGGTGCGATCCCCGGTGTGACGATCACCATGACTATCGTCCTGGTCCTCCCCTTCACCTTCGGGATGGACCCGCTCCAGGGGCTCGCCACGATGATTGGGGTCTATGTCGGGGGGGAATCCGGGGGACTCGTGTCGGCCAGCCTCCTCGGGATTCCCGGGACGCCTTCCGCCATCGCTACGACCTTCGACGGGTTCCCGATGGCCCGGAAAGGCGAGCCCGGGAGGGCCGTGTGGCTCGGGATCTGGGCCAGCCTCTTGGGAGGGCTTCTCGCCGGTATTCCCCTCGTGGTCGGCGCCCTCCAGCTCGCCGCCCTCGCGGTCCAGTTTGGCCCCTGGGAGTATTTTTCCCTCTTCATCCTGACCTTGACGATCGTGGCGAGCCTCTCAGAGCAGTCGCTCTTGAAGGGGCTCATCTCGGGAGTCTTCGGACTCCTCGTCACCGTGATCGGCTCAGACCCGATCATGGGCGCGGCGCGATTCGATTTTGGGACCGAGCTGTTGAGAACCGGCTTTCCCTTTCTGCCGGTGCTCATCGGGGTCTTTGCCTTCTCCCAGCTCATGAAGGACATCGAACAACTGCGCCCGGCGGGCTCGGATCGCCTCCTCGGCGGGAAGGTCAGCCTCGAGGTCTCCCACCTCCGCGTGATCGGCGAGATCCTCCGCCAGCCGGTGAACCTGATCCGCTCGACCCTCATCGGGCTCTGGATCGGGATCCTGCCCGCCGTGGGGGGGTCGGCGGCGAACATCCTGGCCTACGACCAGGCCAAGAAGGCCTCGCGGACCCCGGAGAAGTTCGGCACCGGGATTCCCGACGGGATCATCGCCTCGGAGTCGTCCAATAACTCCAACATCGGCGGCTCCCTCATCACGATGATGGCCTTCGGGATCCCGGGGGACGCCGTGACCGCGGTGATGCTCGGGGCTCTCATCATCCACGGGATCCAGCCGGGACCGCTCTTCGTCATGACCCACACCAGGGTCGCCTACGGGATGTTTGCCGCGTATTTCATCGCCCACTTCGTGACCGTGGCCATCGAATGGATCGGGCTCAAGTTCTTCCTCCGCGTGATCCTCGTCCCCCAGCGGACCCTCATCCCGATCATCCTGGTCCTCTGCGCCATCGGCTCCTACGCCCTGAACAACATCATGGAGAACGTCTGGACCTTCTACCTCTTCGGGATCATCGGCTACCTGATGGTGAAGTTCGAATTCCCTCTCGCGCCGCTCATCATCGGAGTCGTCCTGGGAGACCAGCTTGAGACGAACCTGATTCGCGCCCTGATGACGGATGACCATCTCGCCCTCTTCTTCACCCGGCCGATCTCGGGCGCGCTGCTCGGGCTCTCGGTCGCGCGCTACGGGACGGCGATCATCCCCCGAACGCGGCTGCACTTCGTCGCTGCCGCGTACCTCGCGGCGC
>JACOUJ010000199.1 GCA_016177865.1 Candidatus Rokuibacteriota bacterium | reverse complement strand
ATTTGTAACAGACAGCGCTCCCTCGTTCTCTCACACTGTCTGTGAACATCAACAAAATTCAAGGAGGGAGCGACATGAGAACCGTATGCAGGGCAACAGCGCTGATGCTGATCATGATGGGCTTGATAACCGGAGCGATCGTACGGGCGCAGGAAGGGAAGACCCCACCGCCCGGCACCGGCGAGAGCGGGCACGTGATGAGGTTGACACCGGGCGATCTGACTTGGATAGCGGGACCCCCGATGCTGCCCCCCGGCGCACGCATGGCTGTCATTGAAGGGTCTTTCAACAATCCGGTCCATTTACCGTACGCCTCAAGTTCCCGGCCAATTACAGGATCCCGGCCCACTGGCATCCGATAAAGGTCACTGTGACGGTGATCTCGGGCACCTTTCATATGGGGCTTGGAGATAAGCTGGATACCACGAAGGGGAAGGCGCTCCCCGCGGGGAGTATCTTCGAGATGCCGGCAAGAATCCACCATTTCGGCTGGGCCAGCGAAGAGACGATTATTCAGGAGCACGGGATCGGTCCCTTGAGCGTGAATTACCTGAACCCTACGGACGCCCCGCGACAGAAATAGGCGTGGTCACTCCGCCTCCCCGAGGGGTGGCGGTACTCCAGTCCAGGTGATAGAGGCGCGTGGCGGTGCTACCGCCACGTGCTCGCCGGCTGGGATAGGTCCAGAGAGGAGGATGGCTCCTCCCCCTCAAACCAATCTTGCCTCTCATGACTTGACGAGGAAGCCGACCCGTCGCCGCCAGATCGTTCACCGTCGTCGAGCAGTTCCGCGACACGAGTCGCCTCGTTGGTGAGGACCAGAAGAGGGTTCATATGCCGGCCATCGCGCCACACCTCGAAGTAGAGGTGGGGTCCTGTGGTCATGCCGCTCCGCCCTACAAGGGCAATCTTCTGGCCGGCTCGGACCGCATCCCCTACCTCAACCAGGTTCTCAGCGGTGTGGGCGTAAACTGAAGCAAATCCATCCCCATGTTCCAGGATGACGACACGTCCTGCTTGGGGCTTCACCCCGCTGAAGATCACCCGGCCCTCTCGCGCAGCGACGATCGGGGTCCCGTTCGAGGCGGCGATGTCAATTCCCCTGTGAAAGTGGAACCGTTTCAGGATGGGATGCGTCCTCGGGCCATATCCGGAGGTGACTCTTCCCGTGACCGGCCAGAGAAATCCGGGGAGGATTTCTGATTCCTGAGTCCGCGCAGGAGTCCCGGATTTGGCGGACGGTGCCTGCGGGCGCCCGCCCGGGATCACGAGACGCCGGCCGATGGCCAGGCGATCCGGGTTCTCGAGTCGGTTGGCCGCGGCGAGGGCCTGCATCGAAACGCCATGCTGGCGAGCGATTCCTTGGAGGGTCTCCCCGGAACGGACAATGTGGGTGACCGGGTCCGCATACGCGGTGAGCGGCAGATGGAGCAAGAATCCAAGAAGAACGACGCACCCTGTATAGAGAAGCCTCATCGTTATCTCCCCTGACCATCACCCTGCGATGTTGCGGGCGACCGCAGAGATCAGTCTTTCTGAATCGTTTCGAGTTGTAGGGGAGCCCGACCGCTCTCGGTCGGGCGCAGCGAGGTGCTAGCTAGTGGGAGGCGATCGGCCTCCCGAGGGGGAGGGGAGTGGCCTAGTCGGAGAAGGATCCGCGCCGAGGATGACCCCTGCCCGCGGAAAGAAGAGGGGCGGTAAGCCGATGGCGGCCGGAAGGGCGTGCTGCTGGGACGCCTGGGCGGTCTGCGCCGAGGCCTCGTCGTAGAGGGAGGCGCCGGGGTCTGCGTGGGCAATCAGGATGGGAAAGAAGAGCCCGACAAGGATGCCGACGATGAAGGCCAGCTCCAAGAAGAGCTGGCACGCGCGTTGGACCTTTGCCTTCCGCCGTCCTGTGGGTTTGTGAGTCTCCATTGGCTCTCAGTCGCAGTGATTCTACCCGGTTTTGCAGGAGAGGGTCAAGCATTTTGGTGAGCCGGGCCCCGGCTCACGAGCGAGACGCCTGCAAAGAAGGCGAGGGCGACCAGGACGATGGCCCCGCCCGCCGCCAGGTTGAGGTAGTAAGCCGCGATGAGGCCGCCGAGGACCGCGGCCAGCGCAAAGAGCACGGCCAATGTGAGGGCTGATCGAAAGCTGCGCGAGAGCTGAAGGGCGGTGACCGTTGGGATCACCAGCATGGCGCTTACCAAGAGGATCCCCACGACGCGCATCGCGATCACCACCGTCAGCGCCGTGAGGAGGGTGAGAAGCAGGTTGATGGCCCCGACCGGAATCCCCGCGACACGCGCCAGCTCCTCGTTGAAGGTGATGGCAAACAGTTCCTTATAGAAGAGGACGACGGTCCCCCCGACGAGGGCTCCCAGTCCCAGGATGAGAAGGAGATCCAGCGGGCTGACAGTGAGGAGGGAGCCGAAGAGGTACGCGAAGAGATCGGCGTTGAATCCCCGCGCGAAGCTCAAGAGAACGACGGCCACCGCAAAGCCGCCGGAGAGAAAAATGGCCAGGGCCGCCTCGCCGGGCAGGCGCCCCGACGCCCGGAGCCTCTCGATTCCCGCGGCTCCCACCAGGGCAACTCCCAGGGCCCCGAGGGTGGGGGGGAAGCCTAAGAGCAACCCTAGGGCGACTCCGCCAAGCGAGACGTGGGCCAGGGTGTCGGCAATGAGCGAGAGTCGCCGAAGCACGAGAAAGAGGCCGATGGCCGGACAGATCGCAGCCACGGCAAGACCGGCGATCAGGGCACGGAGCATGAAGCCGTATTGGAGAAACTCAGGCATCGCTCGGCACGTACAGGCAATGATAGGAGTGCGTGGCCAAATGACGAGCCAGACAAGGCCCGAGGGAGAAGGGCACCGGAGTGTACGTGTGGTTGGTACATGAGGATGCCCGACGACCGAGAACGAAGTATGGCGAAGTTAGTTGGGCACGCATCAGTGGCGATGGGAGAGGAGGTGGACGGGGGCGCCATACAGACTGGACAGCGCCGCGTCGCTGAGAAATTCCTTCGGTTCACCGTGGAAGACGAGCCGACGATTCAGGCAGGCCAGCTTCCTGACAGCGGAGCCGACCACCGCGATATCATGAGTGACGAGAATGAGGGTGACCGCGTGTGAGCGATTCAATGTCTGGAGGAGCTCATAGAATTGTTCCTGCGCCTCTGGATCAATTCCGCCTGTCGGCTCGTCAAGCAAGAGCAGTTCGGGGCGGGTGACGAGCGCCCGAGCAATGAGGGCCCGCTGCTGTTGTCCCACGGAGAGGCGCCCCACCAATCGTTGCCGGTGGTGGGCCATCCCGACGAGCTGGAGCGCCTCCTCCACCGCCCGTGCGGCGTCGGGGCCTGGCGATCGGAAGAGACCGGTTCTCCCCGTGAGGCCGGAGGCGACGACCTCGGCCACGGTGGCCGGGAAGCGGGGATCCAGCGCCACACGTTGGGGGATGTAGCCAAGGCGCGCCCAATCTCGGAATGTTTCGACCGGCTGGCCGAACAGGATCACGGTCCCCGATGACAGGGGTTGGAGCCCGAGGATGATTCTGAGAAGCGTTGTCTTTCCGGCCCCGTTGGGGCCGATGATCCCGAGAAAGTCCCCCTGCTCGACCCGAAGATTGATCCGGTCGAGGATCACCTCGCCCTCGCTCTGCAAAGACACCTCCCTCAGCTCCACCAACGCGCTCATGTCTACTAGGCGCATCCGAGGCCGGCCCTCAGGGCTTCCAAATTCGCCTCCATAAGTTTCCAGTAATCCTTACCTTCTCGTGCCTCGGCTTCCGTGAGTCCTTCGATCGGGTTGAGCACGCGAACCTCGGCTCCAAGCTCTCGCGCCAGCGTCTCCGCGAGGCGGGGACTCACCAGGCTCTCGACGAACACGGTTCGCGCATTCGCGCGCCGCGCCGCTTTCACCAGGTGGGCCAACTGGGTCGGGCTGGGCTCCACTTCCGGAGTGAGTCCCGCCAGCGTGATCAAGGTCAGGCGGTAGCGCCGGGCAAGGTAGCTGAACGCGTCGTGCGAGACCACCACCTCCCGGCGCTGGCATTTTGCCAGGCCGTCCCGGAAGCGACGGTCCAGCGCCTCCAGACGAACGCGCGCGGCGCGGGCGTTGGCATCATAGGTGGTCGCGTCGGCTGGGTTCGCCTGGGCGAAGGCGCTCCGGATCGTCTCCACCTCCTGGGCGATGAGGAGCGGATCGAGCCAGACGTGAGGATCGGGCTGCCCGTCGCGCCGGATCAGGTCGAGCCCCATGGTCGCTTCCACCCGATGCAGCGAGGCGGGCGAGCCATCTACCAGGCGCGAGACCCACGGCTCAAGGCCGACTCCGTTATAGAGGAAGAGGCGGGCCCGCCTCAACTGCGCGACGTCTTGGGGGTTTGGCTCCCAGCTATGAGCCTCCACCCCGGGCGGGACCAGGAGCGTGAGGCGCGTGCGGTCACCGCCGACCCAGCGGGCGACCTCGGCAACCGGATAGACTGTGGCGACCACCTCGAGGGCGGTGGGGGTCACTGCCTGGGAACATCCCGAGAGCAGGAGCGCGAGCATGAGCCGCACGATCATCTCAACGCTTTCGGCAGTCCTGGCATTGGCCGAAAAGTTCCAGCCGGTGCCCGAGAATGGCCATCCGTGTCGTGCGGGCCACGCGTCGGGTGAGGTCCTCCAGCCCGCACGCCTCGAAGTCGAGGATGCGCCCGCAGGCCATGCAGACGGCGTGGTGGTGGTGGTTCGCCTCGCAAGCGAGGTACCGATGCTCTCCGTTCTCCCGATGGACCTCCTGGATGAGCCCGTGGCGGACGAGAAGATTTAATGTGCGATAAATGGACGTCAGGCCGATGCGGATCCCCCGTCGCCTGGTCGCCTGATACACCTGGCGGGCGGTGAACCCCTCGGGCGAGGCCTCGATGACCCGGAGGACGGTCTGGCGCGGCCGGGTCAGGCGGTGACCCCGCTCGGAGAGCGTCGAGAGCATTTGGCGGACGAGGGTGGGCCCCATAGCAATTGAAAAAGTTTTCAATAAGATTGTCCCCGATCTGGCCGCGCCTGTCAAGGGGTGTGGTAGCATACCTCTTGTGAGTGTTCGAGCCGTGCTCTTTGATGCGGGGAATACCCTACTCGAGATCAATTACCAGGAGATCGCGAACGGACTCGGGCAGGGAGGGGTGGAGGTCTCCTCGGGGGCCCTGCGGGTCGCCGAGCAGAAGGCGCGAATCCGGCTGGATCAAGACCTTGGCTCCTTGAAGTCCACCGAGGCCGCGGAGACGTTCCGTCGCTATCTCGGGTACATTCTTGAAAACGCGGGGATTGCCTGGGACGAGAGGGCCGAGGCTACCTGGCGCGCTCTCAGAACCTACAACCCCCCGGTCGGAGTCTGGCACTGCCAAATGCCCCAGGCGTCTCTCGTGCTGGCTCGCCTCCGGGATGAGGGGCTCGTGGTTGGCTGCATTTCCAATTCGAATGGAAGCGTGGCCCAGGCCCTGGAACAGGCGGGCCTGGCCTCCCACCTGGACTTTATCCTGGACTCGGGCATTGTCGGGATCGAGAAGCCCGACCCGCGCATCTTCCAGCTCGCCCTGGACACGGCAGGGCTAGGCCCGGAGGAGGTAGTATTTGTTGGCGACCTTTACAGTATCGACGTGGTCGGGGCGAAGAGGGCCGGTCTCAAGGCAATCCTGCTCGATCCGCTGGGACTGTGGCCACACAACGACTGCCTGAAGTGCCGCGACCTCGTCGAGGCGGCATCTCTGGCCACGCGGATGTAAACTCTGGAGGTGATCGCGAGGAGGTCAACGATGACGACGGAACGCCATTATGCCGAAGAGGACATGGGGAACATCGTGTCGATGGAGCACGTCAACGTAACCATTCCCGATCAGGGGACGGCTACGCTCTTTTACGTGCTCGGACTCGGATTTACTCGAGACCCTTACATGACCGTTGGCCTGGATAACATGTGGATCAACGTGGGGGAACAGCAGTTTCACCTCCCGACCCGGGAGCGGGGGCAGGTGATTCCGGGCCACATCGGGCTGGTCGTTCCGGATCTGGACCGGCTCCAAACGCGGCTCAAGGCCGTCCAGGACCGGCTGGCGGGCACTCGATTCACGTGGGCCATCGAGGGAGATCATGTTGCGGCGACCTGCCCCTGGGGCAATCGGTTCCGATGCCACGCGCCGGGCGCGCGGTTCGACGACATGGCCCTCGGCATCCCGTACGTGGAGTTCCCGGTCAGGCCGGGTGCGGCCCAGGGGATCGCGCGCTTCTACGGAGACGTCATGCGGGCGCCCGCGAAGGTCGAGCGGGAGCATGGAGCCCTGGTCGCTCGCGTGGCGATGGGTCGTAATCAGTGGGTCGACTTCCGCGAGACCACCGAGGCGATCCCGCCGTATGACGGCCATCACATCGCCGTGTACGTGGCGAACTTCTCCGGCCCCTACGGCTTACTCAGAGAGCGAGGCCTGATCATGGAGGACGTCGCGGGCCATCAGTTCCGCTTCAAAGAGCTGGTGGATCCCGAGAGTGGCGAGCGGCTCTCCGTGCTCGAGCACGAGGTGCGGAGCATGCGCCACCCGATGTACCGTCGAGCGCTTGTCAATCGAAACCCTGTCCAGATGCAGAGGGACTACGCCCGCGGGCAAGACGCAGCGGGCCCGTTCCGAAGCTGACGTCTGGGGAAGGAGGAATGCGATGGAAAGTGCGGAGCATACGGGGTCCCACATGCATGACTTCGAGGCGCACGTCAGGGCGGTCGAGGAGGACCTCGAATACTACCGGACCAAGCGTCTCGAGCCGCGCGTGTTCACGCTGTTGAGGAGGGGAGTTCTCGCCTTCTCCGACCTCCTCGAGGCGGCCTCATCCATGGCTGCCGACCGTCAGAGCGCGAGAGGTCCGGGGGGACAGCAAACGGATCTCGAGGCTCGCGTCAGGGCGGTCGAGGACGGCCTGGAGCCCGGCGACAAGGAGAACAACATCATCCTGGCCTGCCAGGCGAAATCAACGGGCAACGTGATGGTGGAGGCGTAGATGAACAAGCACGATTGCGTCACCGCCACCGACTTAGTCGTCTTGATGCTCATCCTCTGGTTGGGATTCCTGGCCCATCGCT
>JACOUJ010000198.1 GCA_016177865.1 Candidatus Rokuibacteriota bacterium | reverse complement strand
GTCAACGCCGCCCGTTGACAGCGGTCACTTCTATCGAGTATCCATAGAGCCATGCGTCCTTTGGTGTTGCTCGATCTCCTTAGCAGGATGCTGAAAAAGGCCCATCTGCGGCGTTGGCTTCGTCGCTCGTCGTTGCAACGTACATCTAAGTACGCCTCACTCCTCGCTTCCTCGCCGCCTTGCATCTGGACCTTTTTGAACAGCCTGACCTGACAGCTTGCTTCTCACCACGGCCCGGGCGGGTGCCGGGTCTTTATTCCTCTCTCCCTCGGGTGAATTGCCTGTTGAGGGGCACGCCTTGACGACAGAGGGGACAGTCCTGGGGGAGGTAGGTCGGGAAGTCGCGGGTGACCAGGCTGACGATGATGAGGACCTTGGTTCCCTTGGTAATGAACCTCTGAAATTCTCGGGGGAGGCTCACGCGTCGCCGCGGCCCGACCATCCCCTTCGTGGCGTAGATCAGGGTGGGGTGCGACGGGTGAGCCCGGGCCACGCTGTCGGCCAGGATGAGGGCGCCGAGGCCGGTCGCGAGGACGACGTCGATGGGCCAGGGGGCGAAGTGTTTGGCGATCACTGCCCCGAGCCCTTCTGTGAAGGTTGGCTCGGTGGTCACGAGGGATTTTTCGATGTATTCCGGGGCGTGGTGGCCTGAAGGAAGCAGGAAATGGTCGTTGGTGAGATAGGCCCCGGTCCGCTTCAGAATCTCCAGATGGATTTTCTCCCGGACCTCCTGCTCCACGGCCCGGCTGTTTGGCTTGGGTTCGGATGGCATCTCTTTTCCTTAGCGGAGTGAGGGGGAACGTCGGGCAGCCGGCTTGGTGGCGGAACGGGATGGCTGATACGGGCGGACGATCACCTCCTCCAGACAGCGGGGGCAGACCTCAACCCCGCCCTTCTTGAGGGTGTCCTGGGGCCGCAGGATCACATCGCACAGCTCACAGGTAGGATTATTGCAGAAGCGCTCCATCCGCCGGATCGCCATCACCGCCCGGCCCCCGGGCGGATCAGAAGCTTTCGACAGGTTTTTTGAGGCTCCGAAGGGCGGCATAAGAGCATAAGAATATCCGATTGAATTTAACATTTTCGCGCCGGGCCTCCTGGTTGTCAACACTGAAAAACTCCGGTAGACTGGGCGGGTCATGCGGCTTCTTGGGATCGAGACTTCGACCCTGACGGGGAGCGTGGCCCTGCTCGATGATGACGTGGTGGTCGCCGAATACAGCCTGAATGTCGCGACGACCCACTCGGAGCGCCTGCTGGCTTCCATCCACCGGCTCTTGGAGGAGAGCGGGTTCACTCTGACCTCCCTGGACGGGCTCGCGGTCTCCGTGGGGCCGGGTTCCTTCACCGGCCTCCGAATCGGTCTTGCCACAGCCAAGGGTCTGGCATTCGCGTCGGGCCATCCTCTCGTCGGCGTGCCGACCCTGGACGCGCTCGCGTGGGGCGTCCCCTTCGCCACGTACCCGGTCTGCCCGCTCCTGGACGCCAAGAAGGGGGAGGTCTACTCGGCGCTCTACCGGCACCGATCGGGCGCCCTCGAGCGGCTGACTGAGTATCGGGTACTCCCGCCCGACCACCTCCTCCAGGAACGGGGGGACGGGCCCATCTGCTTTCTCGGCGACGGAGTCCTGGCCTACCGTGATCGGATCGTGCAGGCGATGGGGGATCGCGCCTATTTTGTCCCGCCGTCGAGGCGGTATCCTTCCGCCGCGTGCGTGGCTGAGTTGGGAGCCCGCCGCCTCGCCGCGCGGGATGCCGCAGATCCCGCTACCCTCGTCCCTATATACGTCCGCCCCTCGGAGGCGGAGCTCACAAAGGCGCGACGTGCCGCTCGCAATTGAGCCCCTGAAGCCCCATGACCTCGACGAGGTCCTTCTCATCGAACGGGCCTCTTTTCCCAATCCATGGTCCCGGCGGGCCTTTCTCCATGAGCTGAGGGAGAATCCGGTTGCCAGGTTGTGGGTCGCCCGGGCGGAGGCCGGGGGAGGAGTCCTGGGGTACCTTTGCCTCTGGTTCGTCGTTGACGAGGTCCACATCACCAACGTGGCGGTCCACCCCTCCCACCGACGCCACGGGGTGGGCCGAGCCCTCATGGCCGCTATCCTGAGCCGCTACCGAGCCGAAGGGGCAACCCGGGCTGTCCTTGAGGTCCGCCCATCCAATAAAGAGGCCCGGCAGCTCTACGAAGCGTTCGGCTTTCGGAGTGTGGGCCGCCGGAAGGGGTACTACTTCGATAACGGGGAAGATGCCCTAGTGATGGAGATGACCCTTTCAGCCTGGCCTTCGGGGAACCAAGCCGAGGGTCTAGGAGTTGAAAGTCTATGATAGGGAAGCGCCCTTCCACCCTCACGCAAAGGAGGATCGAATGAACATCGCTGCCCGCGTCACGTGGACTGCCATGCTCGCTCTCCTTTTGTTCGTCCCTGCGGACCTCGCCTTTGGCTACGCCAACGGCCCCGTTCGGAACGTCACAGATCTTTCCCCGACCTGCGCTTCGTGCCATTCCTCGATGCAGAAGGAGCAGCTCAAGGAACTTCCTCCCCAGGTAGCTGATCAGCACATGGTTGAGAACCGGCACTACAAGGCCATCGAGGCCGGCGACGGGCCCTACAAGGATATGAAACCTGAGGATCGGGCTCGCCTCCTTCAAGACGTCAAGGCCATGGACGCTGCGGCCGCCGTTGTCTTGGTCTCCCCGACCTCAGCGCGTCCCGGCCAAGAGATTACGGCGACGGTGACAGCGAAGGGCGGTTCAGGGCCGGTCGTGGGAATCTTCCTCGTTGATGCACTCTCCCGCTATCAGAGCCGGACTGTGGCGTCGGACGGCTGGCTCATCGTGGGAGCGCCAAAGGTCTGGGGTCCGGATGGCAAGGAGCAGACCCGGTGGGTGGATCAGCGTGCTGAAGGCTTCAAGAAGAACTTGAACTTCGCTGTGGTGTATGGCGTGAAATCGGATCTTGAAAAGAAGGCCTTCCCGGAGTCAAAGGCCGCGTGGACCCTTCGAGCTCCGCAGGCTCCCGGGACCTACACCCTGGTCGCAGCCTTTCACTATGGGACCGAGAAAGCCTCTCCGGTGGGATCGGTGGAGCGGGCCGGAGCCACGCTTCCCCGCGGCGGCGGCGGGGGCCCGTCCGGCCACATTCTCTTCTCGCAACCGATCACCGTCACGGTGAGGTAGCCTTCGCACCTGAATGCACCAATTCCTGTGGCGGGGGGTCCTTCTGGTCGGACTGACCGTGGGCCTCCCGCTTCTGTCTTTAGGGGCCCTCGCTAAGAAGGAGCAGGACGACCGCTTCTGTGTCGCCTGCCATCTCCACGAGGAAAAGTTTCACCAGTTTAGAGCGCCGGCCGTCAAAGACTTGACCGGCGCCCACCACTACGCTAAGACATCCGTCAGCTGCATTGGCTGCCACGGCGGGGCGGACCTTCCCATGCGGTTTCGGATCCGGGCTGTGGCCGGCCTCGACACCCTTCGCTTCCTCGTGGGGCGTTACCGCGAGCCTGAAAGAATGCGATTCCCGCTTCGCGACAAGGACTGTAAACAGTGCCACGACCCGATCCTGCGGCGGACGATAGAGGAAGAGGAGGCTGTCGAGGGGCGCGGGGATACCTACCATGCCATCAACGAACACCGGACCGTCAAGACCTCGTGCGTGTCGTGTCACACCAGCCATACGAAAGGAGAAGCTCGGTTCCAGTTTCTGGATCGACAGCAGATCCGTCCCATCTGCCAGGACTGTCATCAGGAGCTCGGGATAGAGGGGTAAGGATACAAATATTGGCCAGTGGGTGCTCCAGCGAGCGCCTCATGGCGAGCCGTGTCGCCGTGCGCAGCGCAGGGCGGGGCGGAGCGCGCCGGCCTTAAGGCGCTGACCTCTGGTCGGGATCCTTACATACCCCCTCAGGGGGATGGGGGGTCGCGCGGAGCCACGCCCGAGCCAGCTACGGCGACCTAGGCGCAGCCATTGAAGCGAGCGGGGCGCCCGGGTCAGGCCACTTAGCCAAACGGAGGTACACGTGGAA
>JACOUJ010000197.1 GCA_016177865.1 Candidatus Rokuibacteriota bacterium | reverse complement strand
CTCCGAGAGGGAATTGAGGCAGTGGAGCGTCGGCAATTGAAAGAGGCCGAAGCCCTGTTCACACGGATTATCGAGCGTGCTCCCGACTTCGCGGAAGGGTGGAACAAACGGGCGACGGTCCGCTACCTCCAGAAGGATTACACCGGGGCTATCCCCGATTGCGAGGAGACGTTGGCCCGAAATCCGAATCACTTCGGGGCACTTTCGGGTCAGGGACTCTGCCACATGGCACTCGGCCAATATCGACAGGCCGCGACCATGTTCAGGAGAGCGCTCGACGTCCATCCCCACCTCGGCTCAGCGCGCCACAATCTCGCCCAGGCCCTTTCGGTAGCAGTCAAAGGCAATGGACACTAGCCCGGCGTCACCCTCTCGCTTCTCGGTTATCGGCCAGCCTCTCCGGCGTCTTGATGGAGGCCCGAAGGTCTCAGGCCTGACCTGCTACGCAGGCGATATCCGCCTGCCGGGCATGCTCCACGCGCGGTTGGTGTTGAGCCCCCATGCCCATGCCCGAATCTTGCGAATTGATGCGAAGGCCGCCGCGTCGCTGCCGGGCGTCGTCGGCATCTTCAGCAGCCGCGATCTGCCGATTCGCGATCCTGACGAGTCGGATCGCAACCACTCGCCGCTCGCGCTCGACCGCGTGCTCTTCCATGGGCATCCGGTGGTGGCCGTAGTGGCCGAAAGCGAAGCGCTCGCGGAGGATGCGGCCGCGCTGGTTGAAATCGAGTACGACGCACGGCCTGCGGTCGTCTATCCCATGGAAGCGATGCGCCCCGACGCACCGCTCGTGCGTGAGGCGGGCGAGGGTCGGATGGACGAGGAATTGGCGATGCACGGGGCGGAGGGGGGCGCTCAGGGGGTGAAAGAGCCGATGGCCCCGAACGTCGCCAGCACCGTCCACTTCTCGCGCGGCGATGTGGTCCGGGGCCTGAGCGAGGCCGAGGTGGTCATCGAGCGACGCTACCACACCTCAATGGTCCACCAGGGTTACCTGGAGCCGCAGACCGCGGTGGCCAACGTGGACGCGCTGGGCAACGTCACCGTGTGGGCGAGCACCCAGGCGCTCTTCTACGCTCGCAGCGAGGTGGCCGAAGCGCTCGGGCTGCCTGAGCACCGGGTGCGTGTGATCGCGATGCCCCTTGGCGGCGGCTTCGGAGGAAAGTTTGTGCTCTTGGAGCCACTCGCGGCCGCGCTGGCCATGGCCGTGCGGCGCCCCGTGTCGTTGGTGCTGACTCGTAGGGAGGACTTTCTCGCCACGAACCCGGCCCCGCAGAGTCTCTTGGAGTTGAAGACCGGGGCCCGGCGCGACGGGCGGCTGACGGCGCTCTGGGCGCGGGTCATCTTCGATGCCGGAGCCTTTGCTGGCGCTCCGGTTGGCATCGCGTGCCTGCTCCTGGGTGGCTACTACCGGTTCCCTCACCTCGAGATCCGCGGCTACGAGGTGCTGACCCATAAACCTGGGGTCGGGGCCTACAGGGCGCCGGGTGCCGTCCAGGCCACGTTTGCCATCGAGTCGCAGATGGACGAGATGGCCCGGGAGCTAGGCGCGGATCCATTGGAGCTGCGCCTCCTGAACGCGGTCCAGGAGGGCGATCCCATGCCCAATGGCAAGCCGTGGCCGAAGATCGGCCTCAGGACCTGTCTCGAGGAGTTGAAGAGGCAACGCGGGAGGCGGAAGCGCGAGCCCGGCGGAGAACGGAAACCAGATTTCCGTCGGGGCGTTGGCGTAGCCGTGGGGGGCTGGGTCGGGGGGGTCGAGCCGGCCAGCGCAGTCTGCCGTATGAATCGCGACGGCAGCTTGAGCGTGGTCGTCGGCTCGGTGGACATGAGTGGGACCAATACCGGGCTCGCGCAGATTGCCGCGGAGGCGTTTGGTATGCCGGTCGAGCTGGTGGAAGTGATCAACGCCGATACCGACGCCGCGCCATATGCGGGCGCGAGCGGGGGGAGCAAGATCACCTACACGGTCGGCGCGGCTGTCCAGCGCGCCGCCGTTGATGGGCGACAACAGCTGCTTGCCATTGCATCCCATCAACTGGAGGCGGCAGCAGACGACCTTGAGATTGTGAATCGCGAGGTGCGGGTTCGCGGGGTCCCGAGCCGCTCGATCGCGGTCTCCGAGTTAGCCGCGCTGACGATGCAGTTTGGGGGGAAGTACGAACCTGTCTTCGGCCGGGGATCCTGCGCGACGGTGGCCCGCTCGCCAGGGTTCGCCGTCCATCTGGCGGACGTGGAAGTGGAGGCCGAGACCGGGCGCGCCGCGGTCGTGGACCACCTGGTCGTCCAGGATGTCGGCCATGCCCTCAACCCCCCGGCCATCGAGGGGCAGATTCAGGGCGCGGTCGCCCAGGGAGTGGGGTGGGCGCTCCTGGAGCGCATGGCCTACGATGACCACGGCCAGCTCCTCTCGGCCACGCTGATGGATTACGCCTTGCCTCAAGTCGATCAAGTGCCGCGGGTCGACGCGGTCCTGGTGGAGGTGCCGTCAGACTTCGGCCCCTTCGGAGCCAAAGGGGTGGGCGAGCCGCCGGTGATCGGGGCTGCGGCTGCCATTGCCAATGCCATCACGGACGCCACGGGACATCGCTTCACCGAACTGCCAATCACGGCCCAGGCCATTGCCCAAGCGCTCGCCAACCCGGATTAGTGCCATGGCGATAAGCGTCGCATCCCGGTGTTCTCGGTCGCCACCAATCCTCACGTACACACCACGTACGCTCCGGTTGGCTCCTCCCTCGGCCCTTGGGCTGCTCGCTTCTCACCACGGCACGACCGTATGTCGACGTTCGGGCGAGTAATCCGGCAGCCCGTTAGGACGGAGCGCCGGATCCCTTGTCTCCTTCCCTCTGGGCCCGTGCGACGCTGAGATTGGGGAAGAGATTGTCCGTCTGCTCGATCTCGCCGAGGACCACTTCGTCCTCGCTGGAGTGCCTTCCTGTTGCGGTGACTCTCTGGATCATCTCGAGGAGCTGCTTCAAGACCGCGTGGTGTTCTCTGACGCGCCGTTCGGCGTAGTCCCGAGCCGATCGGGTCGTGATGAGAAACGGCCAGTCTGAGGCTTGAAGCAGAAGAAGCTCCCGGCCGGCCTGAGCCAGGAGTCTCGGGATGAGCGGATCGCCACCTTCTGGGGGGAGGGTCGCGACGAGGTCGAAGAAGGAGGACTCGGCGTCGTAGATCCGTTCCCAGACCCACTCCGTCTCCGGGTTGAGCCAGACTCGATGGTCTCCCCCATCGCCCCAGGAGCCTTCCTTGAGGCTCACGCTCTCCTGGGGTTGGTGAACCGCCAGGCTCTCGCCCAGAGTTCTCGGCCGGATGAGGGAACGGGCCATCAGCCGGTCCACTTCCTCAAGCCACGCGGGTCCCTCGTACCACCAGTGGCCGAACAGCTCAGCATCGTAGGGGGCGCACACCAGGGCCGGAGCCTCTGGGGCTCTGACCGCCGCCCGCAGGGTGTCATCGAGGAGACCCAGAAAGTGGGCTGCGTGCTCGCCCACCCGACCCGCCGCGACCTTGGGGTCGTAGATCTCCTTGGCTCCCAGGTCTCCACGGTTTTCACTGACGCGCCAGTATCGGAGACCCCCGGGCCAATGCTTCTTGTGGAACTCGAGGTACCAGGGATCGCCCGGATAACCGAAGTCCCGACTCCAGACCTGAAGCGTCGTCCGGGGATCCCGGGCGAAGACAATGGCGCTCCCACGTCCTCCCTCGGACACGACCCGATACGGATGGTATGGATTCCGAGGTCCGACCGCCATGGGAACAGAAGGCGCGGCCGGCCGCTCGCGCGGAGGCAAGAACTGGGTCCGGTAGACGGCGAGCGGGCGCCCGCCCACGATCATGTGGGTGTCGGTCACGAAGTATTCAAGGCCGACCTCGGAGAGAAGTTCCTCCAGGCCTGGGCGGATGCGGGGGGGGCGTTTGCTGGCAGATCCCAGCGGAGCCACCCATTCGGCGCGAGGCCGGTAGGCGCACTCGGGGAGCCAGATGCCACGGGGCTCGCGTCCGAAGTGACGGCGGTGGGCCTCCACGGCGGTTTGAAGTTGAAGGCGCAGACTCTCCTCACGGCTGAGGAGGGGAAGGTACCCGTGGGTCGCCGCGCACGTCAGAAGTTCAAGGTGCCCCTCCGCCTCAAGGGTTCTGAAGGCGCCGAGGAGGTCTCCCCCGAGTCGGTGGAGGAAGTCCTGGACTCTGGTGAGCCGCTCCTCCCAGAAGTCCGCGAGTCTCGCGAGCGCATCCTGGTGATGCCGGAGAAACTCCTTGCGATTCTCCCGACAGGCCCGGAAACGCTCCTCGAGAAAGAACCGGAGCTCCCGCTGAAAGGCGGGGTCGGCCAACTGCTCAGCCAGAACGGGGGAGATACCCACAGTCCACTTGGGACTCACCCCCTCTCTCACGAGCCGTTGCGCCGCGTCAAGAAGGGGGATGTAGCTCTCGGTGACAGCCTCGTTGAGCCAATCCGCCCCATGAGGCCACCGACCATGATTGAGGACAAAAGGGAGGTGGGTGTGGAGGACCAGAGAGAATGTGCCACCCGCTTTCGATTCATGCCGACTCATGGAATGTCGCCCAACTCCTGAATTTTCACAGTTCAGTTCCTGCGAAGGACCCGTCCCGGGAGGACTCCCGTGTGCTCTCCATCCCGGATGACCACCCGCCCGTTGACGATCACGTGACGGATGCCCGTGGGGTATTGGTGGGGCTCCGTGTAGGTCGCCCGGTCATTCACGCCCTGAGGATCGAAGCAGACCAGATCAGCCTTGGCGCCTATCCGAATAACGCCGCGATCGTGGAGGCCAAGCTTCCGAGCAGGAAGTCCGGTCATCTTTCGGATCGCCTCTTCCAAGGGAAGGATACCCTCTTCCCGGACATACTTCCCAAGGATTCGGGGGAACGTCCCGTAATTTCGCGGGTGAACCTTTTCCGCCCCCAGATCCCCATAAGGGGCCAGGGCTGAGCCATCCGAGCCGATCATGACGTGCGGGTGAACGAGGGCGCTCCGGAGATCGGCTTCACCCAGTTGAAAGAGAATCATCGCGACCCGACCGCGTTGGCTCTGGAGGAGGGCCATCGCAAACTCGATTGGCGGCGTCCCCGCCTCCTGAGCCAAGTGGTGAAGACGGCGCCCCTCAACTGCGGGGCGGCCCGGGCACGCGGCGATCATGATACCATCCCAACCGGCATTCTGGGCCGGGTTCTCCCAGCCGGGAAGACCCGAAAGAACCTCGGCCGCGACCCTGCTCCTGACGTCGGGCATCCCAAGCCGCGCCGCCATGGCATCAATGCCGCCTTCCAGAACCCAAGAGGGAAGAAGAGCAGAGAGGGTGGTCGAAGAGGCCAGATAGGGATAGACGTCAGCCGTGACGTCCAACCCTTCGGCGCGGGCGGCGTCAATGAGGGCGAGGGCCTCAGAGACTTTCCCCCAGTTGGCCCGGCCGGCCGCCTTGATGTGACTCACCTCGACGGCAATCCCCGCTTCCCGACCGATCTGGATCGCTTCCTGGACAGAGCTGAGGAGGTTCACGCCCTCGCCGCGGATGTGGCTTGCGTAGAGGCTGCCGCTCTCTCGGGCGACCCGAGCCAGCGCGATGAGCTCATTGGTCTGGGCGTAGCACCCCGGGGCGTAAATGAGGCCGGTGGAAAATCCCCAGGCCCCGTCCTCCATGCTCCTCGCTGCCAGGCGCTCCATCTGGGTCAGTTCCTGAGCCGTCGGGGGCCGGCGGGCAAATCCCATCGCTGCGATCCGGATCGCACCGTGCCCGACAAGCTGGAGAACATTCACCGCCGAGCCGT
>JACOUJ010000196.1 GCA_016177865.1 Candidatus Rokuibacteriota bacterium | reverse complement strand
GTTCGCCCAATATCTGCATGTCTCTGTCCGACCTTGGTGTTGACACCCACTCGTGTCGTGGTGAGAAGCGAGCAGCCCAAGGCCCAAGGGAGGAGCCAACCGGAGCGTACGTGGTTGGTACGTGAGGATTGGCGACGACTGAGAACGCAGGGATGCGACGCTTATCGCCACGGCACTAGAGGCTGAGGGCAGAGAGGAGGGCATCCAGCTTCGGCGGAACCGTCACGGGACGGGAGGAATGCTCGAGGGCGGTGTCCGGATCCTTGAGGCCATGGCCCGTTAACGTGAGGACGAGCGTCGAGCCGGGCTCGAACCGCCCCTGCTTGGCCATCTTCAGAAGGCCCGCGACGGCCGCCGCTGAGGCTGGCTCCATGAAGATCCCTTCACCGCTCGCCAGCAGCCGATATGCGTGGAGGATCTCCTCGTCGGTGACCACCTCAATCCACCCGCCCGACTCCTCGAGCGCGGCCGTCGCGCGAGCCCAGTTGGCGGGATTGCCAATCTTGATCGCGGTCGCAATCGTCTTCGGCTCGTGGATCACCCGGTTCTCGTAGATGGGCGCCGCGCCCGCCGCCTGAAACCCGACCATCTTGGGACGCGCCTGGCCCAGCTTCGCCAAATGATACTCGCGGTACCCCTGCCAGTAGGCGCTGATATTCCCCGCGTTTCCCACGGGGATCAGATGATAGTCGGGGGCGCGGCCAAGCTGGTCCACGACCTCGAAGGCGGCGGTCTTCTGCCCCTCGAGGCGAAAGGGATTGATCGAGTTCACCAGGGTGACGGGGTGGCGTTCGGCGATCTCTTTCACCAGGGTGAGCGCCTGATCAAAACTCCCGTCCACCATCAGGACCTCGGCCCCGTGAATGGCGGCCTGGGAGAGCTTGCCGAGGGCGATCCCGCCCCGGGGAACGAGGACAAAGGCCCGAAGGCCGGCCCGAGCGGCATAGGCGGCCGCGGAGGCGGACGTGTTTCCCGTGGAGGCGCAGATCACGGCGCGCGCCTTGGCTTCGAGGGCCTTCGAAATGGCCAGGGTCATCCCGCGGTCTTTGAACGAGCCGGTCGGATTGAACCCCTCGCACTTTAAGTAGACCTGGAGACCGGAGCCCACAGCTTCGCCGAGGCGGGGCGCCGCGAGGAGGGGGGTGTTCCCCTCATTCAACGTGACCACGGGCGTCCGGTCCGAGACGGGGAGAAAGCTGCGGTAGCGGTCGATGACGCCGGACCAGTTCATGGAGGTTCTTCGACGCGGATCATCACGGTGCGGTCTGCGACCACCGGGAGGCGATCAATCTCAAGGAGCGCCCGCCGCATGTCTCGCTCGAGCGCCTCGTGGGTCATCATCACGACAGGGACCGCCCTCACTGCGGCCCGCCCTTTTTGGATCACGGAGGCGATGGAGATCTCGTGCTGGCCCAGGATCCCCGCCACCTGGGAGAGGACCCCGGGCTTGTCCAGGGCCGACACCCTGAGGTAGTACGAGGAGCGGATCGCCTCCATGGGGCGGAGGGCCAATGATGTTTCGGTCCACAGGGGCAAGTCTTGAGGCAGCGCGCCTTGCCCGGCCGCGAGGCGCCGGGCGATCTCGATGAGGTCACTCCAGACGGCGGAGGCCGTAGGCATCTGCCCGGCCCCCCGACCGTAAAACATCTGGTCCCCTACCGCGTCTCCCGAGACAAAGATGGCGTTGAAGACCCCGGAGACCGAGGCCAGCGGGGAGCCGTCTGGAATCATCGTGGGATGGACCCGCACCTCCAGCTCACCGTTCGCCGCCTTGGCGATGGCCAGCAGCTTGATCCGATATCCCAACTCTCTCGCGTTTGCCAGATCGTCGGGCGTGATTCGCGTAATCCCCTCGGTATGGATCTCCTTCAAGTCCACCGGCGTGCGAAAGGCGAGCGAGGCCAGGATCTGGAGCTTGTGGGCCGAATCCATCCCTTCGACATCCAGAGTCGGATCGACCTCGGCGTATCCCTTGGCCTGGGCCTCCTTGAGGATCTCCGCGAATGGGCGGCCCTCGTCCGTCATCTTGCTCAGGATGTAGTTCGACGTGCCGTTGACGATCCCGTAGATCGAGAGGATCCGATTGGCAGCCAGCCCGTCCCTGAGCGACCGGATGATGGGCACCCCGCCCGCCACGGCGGCCTCGAATCCAAGGAGGACGCCGTGCGCGCGCGCGGCTTCGAAGAGCTCCGCGCCGTGAGTGGCGAGGAGGGCCTTGTTTGCCGTGACGACATGCTTCCCTGACTGAAGCGCCCGCAAGATAAACGTCCGCGCCGGCTCAAGACCGCCCACCAACTCAATGACCACCTGCACCCCTGGATCATCCAGGACCTTGGCCGCATCCTTCGTGACGGGCCAGTCCGCCAGTCGGAGTCCCTCCCGGGGTGTTTCAAGGTCCTTATCGGCCACGGCAGCGATGGCGATCGGGCATCCGGCCCGTTCCTCGAGTCCCGCCCGATTCGCCTGGTAGATCTTGAGGACCCCGGCCCCGACCGTCCCGCATCCAAGAAGTCCGAGTTTGACTTCATTCATTACGACGTTCACGGATTCTCGGTTTCACGTCACCGCCCGCCCAGGGCCTTGATCCCTCGGAGGGCTTGGCGGATCCTCTGCTCGTTCTCCACCAAAGCGAATCGGACGAACCCTTCCCCGTATTCGCCGAAGCCGATCCCGGGGGAGACCGCGACTTTCGCCTCCTGGACCAGGAGCTTGGCGAACTCGAGGGACCCGATCCCACGGAATGCCTCCGGCATCGGGGCCCAGACGAACATCGTCCCCTTGGGCCTCTCCACGCTCCACCCCAGACGATTGAGCCCTGTGACCAACACGTCTCGCCGCTTCCGGTAGATCTCCTTCGTCTCCTCGACGCAGGCCTGAGGCCCCTCCAGGGCGACGATCCCCGCGATCTGAATCGGCTGGAACACGCCGTAATCAAGGTACGACTTGATCCGGGCCAGGGCGCCGATCAGCTTCGAATTGCCGCAGGCAAAGCCAAGACGCCACCCCGCCATGTTGTAGGACTTGGTAAGCGTAAAGAACTCGACGCCCACCTCCCTGGCGCCGGGGACCGCGAGGAAGCTCGGGGCCTTGTAGCCGTCAAAGGTGAGGTCCGCATAGGTGAAGTCGTGAATCACCCAGAGGCGGTGCTCGCGGGCAAAGGCCACCACCCGCTCGAAGAAGTCCGGTTCCGTCACCACCTGCGTCGTCGGGTTGTGAGGGAAGTTGAGGATGAGCCCTTTCGGCTTGGGCCACGCCATCCGCACCGCCTCTTCGAGACGGGCAAAGAACTCCTCTCCGGGGACGAGAGGGATCGAGCGGAGATCCCCGTCGGCGATCACTACCGAGTAGGCGTGAATGGGATACGCGGGGTTCGGGACCAGGACCGCGTCTCCCGGCTGGATCAAGGCGAGGACGAGGTGGGCCAACCCCTCCTTGGAGCCAATGGTGGCCACGGCCTCCATCTCGGGATCGAGCTCCACGCCGTAGCGCTCACGATACCAGGCGCAGATGGCGACCCGCAGGCGACGAATGCCCTTCGAGGCCGAGTAGCGGTGATTTCGCGGGTTGCGCGCCGCTTCGCAGAGTTTCCCCACAATGTGGGGCGGAGTGGGAAGATCCGGGTTCCCCATGCCGAGATCAATGATATCCTCCCCCCTCGCCCTGGCCTTGACCTTGAGATCATTGACGATGGAGAAGACATACGGGGGCAGACGTTTGATTCGATGGAACTCTTCCACGGGACCTCCTAGCGCCACGCCGAACGTTCAGACGTCCGGCGACCAAGCCTCCTGATTGCAGAGATGGAAATGGGCCGCTCCAGGGCGGCCTCACCTTTGAGATGATAGCGCGGTACGCGCAAAACTGTCAAGTTTCCTGCCCGTTTGTGCCGGTCCAAATGACGAGCCAGACGAGGCCCGAGGGAGGAGGGCACCGGAGTGTACGTGGTTGGTACATGAGGATGCCTGACGACTGAGAACGAAGTATGGCGAAGTCAGTTGGACCGGCACTACGTGATGATTAGGCCGCCGTAGCCCACCACGCGCTCCGTTCGGCCGTCCACGTCCCCCGAGGTCATGTAACGGACGAGCACCGCCTGGCGAGCGCTGAGGTCCTGAAGGGCGTAGAGCGCGGCCACAGTTGGGCCCACGCCACACATCGAAATCTCATTCCGGCGAACGGTTCGGTGAAGTCCTTCGGGGTCCAGGGCCAGGATGGCGTCGAGGGCCATCCGGTCCTTCTCATTCGAGACGGCCTGAGGCTCGTAGTGGTTGAGGTCCGTCGAGGCGATGAGCAGGACCGGTGCCTCCGCGCACTTGATCGCCCGCGCACAGGCCTGCCCGATCTCTCGGCAGTACCCGAGCTCGGTCTCGGCAAGGCTCACAGGCACGATGCGGATCGCCGGTCGGAGGTACGAGAGGAACGGGAGCTGAACCTCAAGCGAGTGCTCCCGGATGTGCCCCCGTTCGTCCTCCTCTAGGAGCTTGGACCCCATCAGCAACGCCTTCGCCAGTTCGGACTCGATGGCGACCTCTCCCAGCGGGACCCGCCACCGCCCGCGGGCCGCCACCGACGCAGAGGCGCCGAGGCGCCAGTGGTTGGGGCCGAGGAGCAGCGCGGTCCTCGGGAGATTGACCCGAGAGTACACGGCCCCCGCGACCATTCCGGAATACATCAGGCCGGCGTGAGGAACGACGATCGCGAGCGCGTCAGTCTTTCGGGCCTCCCCCTCGAGGCAGCCCGCCACCTCGGCCTTCAAGGCCTGAGGATTGTCCGAATAGAACTGGCCGGCAACGGCCGGAAGGCGAATCCGCTCCATGGGATACCCGTGATCTTATGCTCCCGAGAGAAGAAGTGTCAATTCCGCAAGAAGATACATCTTTTGCAGATTGTTCAAATTATTTGTTGACAGCTTCAAGAGTTCAATGTTAAAAAGGGCCGACCGGCAAGAGCCGGCGCCCAACGACCGCCCTACCGAAGTCAGTATTTGCGTCGTATTTCGCTCCGCGAGTAGTCCACTCGCGGGGAGGAAGTGGGGTTCGCGAATG
>JACOUJ010000195.1 GCA_016177865.1 Candidatus Rokuibacteriota bacterium | reverse complement strand
CAGTTTCCGTAGAGCGGTCGAGACCCGACGGCGTCACGGGGCACATCCCGCACCGCCCCCCCTGCGCTCATCACCACGGACAACGAAGTCGAGCAGGGAAATGTCAAAAAGCGTGGGCGCTAACACCCGCCTCGTCGCCAGCGACGACGTCGGTCTTTGGCTGGCAGTGTGTGCCGAAGCCCCGTACGCGTGTTCTCCTGGTCCGATTTTGGCCAACCGCGGCATCCTAGAGAGTTTCGAGCCCGAAAACTTACTGTCCGACGGGACCTCTGGTGTATGTATGGGAGGAGCGCTGGCGCCCGTTGTGCTGAGGCAACGGGGGAGCGGGTCACTGAGACACGCTGGCGGAAGGCGTGGATCGAGGTATTACCGGCTGGCCCATCCCTCCAGTGCGGTAAGGCTCGTTCCCTACCCGCTCCAGCGGCTCGCTACCACGCTCAAACGGAGCGAGGCATGGGAGACTCCGCCGATCGCGGCGTCGCAACTGTAGAAGTGGATGACTGAAAGCGGCACGGGACGAATCGCCCGGTACGAGATCCTTGAAGAATTGGGGCAGGGGGCCATGGGGATCGTCTATAAGGCCCGCGACCCCCAGCTTGACCGGATCGTGGCCATCAAGACGCTGCGTCGGGACCTGGGCCTCCCCCCCGAGCAGTACGCGGAGCTGAAGAGGCGCTTTTATCAGGAGGCGACGGCGGCCGGTCGCCTCAATCATCCCAACCTGGTGTCGGTCTACGATGTAGTGGAGGTCGACGGCGTCCCCTATATGGTCATGGAGTACCTGGAGGGGCGGACGCTGGCGGACCTCATCGCCAGCGAAGGCCCGCTTCGACCTCGCCAGGCCACGCACCTCGTCTCACAAGTGTGCAGCGCCCTGGAGTACGCCCACGCACACGGCGTGGTACACCGGGACATCAAACCAGGCAATATCCTCGTTGGCGCCGACGGAGTGGCGAAGGTCAGCGACTTCGGGATCGCGCGAATTTCGGGGAGCACTGTCACCCGAACCGGAGTGATGGTGGGCACTCCTGCCTACATGTCCCCGGAGCAGCTCAGTGGGCGCGGGGTGGATGGTCGAAGTGACCTGTTTTCGCTGGGAGTGGCGCTTTACGAGGCCCTGACCGGCGTGAACCCCTTCCAGGCGGACGACCTCGCGGCGCTCCTCTACCGCGTCGTCCACGTGGACCCTCCACCCGCGCGGCAGCGGAACCCGAAGGTACCGCCCGCGCTCGATGCGGTCATGGCACGGGTACTGGCCAAGGTCCCAGATCAACGATACCCGAACGCCCGGGCGTTCGCGGAAGCGCTGGCTCAAGCCGTGGGCCAGCCGACAGGCGCACGGACGGCCAGGCTGCTCCGTACGGCGTTCGCATCCAGCCGGGCCGGCGCACGCTCGCGCGCCCTGTTGATCGGTGCCGTGTGTCTTCTGGTCGCGAGCGTTGGCGGCTGGGCGTTCTTCGGCCGAGAAACCGGTCAGCATTCCCCTCTCGGGTCCCGGGACTCGGGCCCGAAACGAGAGTCCCAGCCAGACTCCGGTGGGGAGCCCGTCCAGTCGCCTCCTCCGGCTGCCAGTCCCGTCGTACTGGCTCCGGCCGCCCCCGAGCCCTCCCGCCAGGCGCCATCACCAGGCAAGCCTTGGGAGGTGCCCCACGACACATCTCGCGAAACTCCCCCCGACAAACCGCGGAGTCCCCGGGCTGCCGCTCCGAGCGGTGCATCGGGCTGTCTCAGCGTCAACGCCATCCCCTTCGCCAGCGTATACGTGGATGGCCAGTACGTCGGGGATACCCCGCGCGCATGCCTGCGTATCCCGGTCGGGGAGCGCCGGATCCACTTCGAGGCGACCGGCGAACGCAGCCCCGAGCGCCGTGTCCAGGTCACGGAACAGCACACGGCGGCAGACCCCCTGCACCTGAGCTACGACTTCAGGTCACGCACCTTCATCGAGCCATGAGGCAGCGCCCACCCGGACGGGGGCTTGTAGGGCTTGCTGTCTGTGTGCTGGCGGCGTCGAGCTGCGCGATCTTCCAGGACGTCAGCAAGGATCTCCCGAAGGCCACGAAGCCGGTGAAGTACAAGTTAGTCGGTGCGAACATCGAGCTGCGCAAGAACCTGGACCGAGCCATGATGCAGCTCAAGGGCGAAAGCTATCAGGCGGCTGTGCACTCGCTGAACCGCGCCATCTGGGAGCTGGAACAGGTGGAGACCCGCTGGCTTCGGCTCGAGGACCTGGCCGAGGCTCACCAGGCACTCGCCGATGCCTACAGCGGCCTGCGGAGAACCAACTGGGCAGACGAACACCGAAAGCTGTCGCTGGCCCTGATGGACCAGGTGCGACGCGATCCGGGAAGCGGATGGCCCGAGCGATCGCTCAGCCGCGCCAAGGAGGCCTATGTGAAAGCCCAATTCCGAGAGGCCCTCACAGTGCTGGGGCAGGCGCTGGTGAACCTCGAGGACCTGACGCACACCGCCGTTCGCGTGCGACGCCTCGAGGAGGCACGATGCTACTTGGCGTTCACCTACGTTGCTCTCGAGGATGGGGAACGGACGAAGGAGGAATTGGAGCGCCTTTCAGCACTGGATCCCTCACTCGTCTTCTGCACCCGGGAAGCCCCGCCGTCGGTCCGCCGCCTTATCACCGAAGTGCAGCAGAGGCGGAATCGTCGGTAGCGGGCCTGTGCCATGGTGCGCCACGCCAGCGCTCGCCATCGTGGCCGAGAGCAGGACCAGGACAACGGCCATCTGGTGTCATCACCGGCGCGGCATGCCGAACTGCCCGGCGGCCGCGACGCGGAAGGACACCTACTCTGTGATCGCTGCCGGGTATCGCCCGGCAGGGCCAGGAAGGAGCGGCGATGCCACAAGTGACGCTCGTCATGGAGCGGACGCCCGTGCAGGTCTATACCCTCGACCGACCCGTCATTCGTATCGGTCGCGTCGAGGGGATGGACATCGTGATTGATAACGTGTCCGTCTCGCGCGCCCAGGCAGAGATCCGTCAGGAAGGCAAGGTATGGACCGTGCGAGACCTGGGATCCGCGAACGGCACCTTCCTCAACGGCCAACGCTTGACAGCCCCTCAAGCGTTGCAGCGGGGCGACGAGATCTCGTTCGGGAAGTTCTCGCTGTTTTTCGATCGCGTCCTCACCGAGCCCCTGGCGGAGGTCGACGTCACGCCCAAGGAGGGACGTGCGAATCCCCCCGGCACGTACCACCTGAGCGCCGAAGACGTCGAACGGCTCCAGCAGGCGATTTCGGTCAAGCGTCAGGCGCAGGTCGAATGGGAAGTGGCGGGCACGCGTGGCACGCACTTTGTCAGAGGAGGAGCCGTCCTGGTAGGCTGTTCCCGGCTGTGCGATCTGCGACTCCCAGTCAGCGGCCCGAAGCAGCACATCCTCATTATCAGGGGCGAGCACGGCTTCGAGATACGGAACCTGTCACGCTGGCATCGGATGAGAGTGAACGGCGAGGTGAAGACAAGCGCTCCGCTTAAGAGCAAGGACATCATCGAGGTCGGGCGGGCTCGGTTGACTTTCCTCGATCAAGTGTGAGACGTGGACGCTGGCGCGGGTTGGCTTGGGACCTGAGGTCGCGGAGGAATCGCCCGAGCGCGCTTAACTTCTTACAATAACTGGTTCTTCCGGCTTTCGAGTGGGTGGAGATCGTCTTGTGCATGGATCGGGCCCTGACCGACGCAGGACGTGCGCTCGGCCATCGCCATCTACTACGGCCAGCACAACGGGAACTTCCCGGGGAGCCCCGGGAAGTATGTAACCCCGTCGCCCCCGGTCTTCCAGTGCGCGGGGTTCGACTACACGTACGACTCCACGACCGGGTTGATCACCGTGAGCGGCAACACGGCGTCGAGCTGTTATTGGTCGTTGCATAAGTAATAGAACTTCAAGGT
>JACOUJ010000194.1 GCA_016177865.1 Candidatus Rokuibacteriota bacterium | reverse complement strand
GTGTCGTGAAAGAGGAGAACGGTCCCGCGCGCGCCAGCCCCGTTTCCGGGGGTGTGGCGCGAGAACCAATCCAGGAAAGTCGCGGAGGCAAGGCGAGGGAGCGGACGGCGTCGGTCGATCCCAACGAATCGCTCCAGAAGCCAGCGGCTCACCTCAAGGCCGTTCAGCCAGTTTACGAGGGGGGCGACGCGACTTCCCCAGCGTGAGAGATCCGCGATTCGGCCGAAGAGCCGGTTGCGGAGGGGGAGGCCGTTGGCTCGGTAGTAGTGGGCCAGAAACTCATATTTGAGCTTGGCCATGTCCACGTTCGAGGGGCACTCGGCCTTGCACGCCTTGCACTCAAGGCAGAGATCCAGGATCTCATAGAGCCGCCGCCCCGTAAACTCCGATCGCGGGACCTGGCCCGAAAGGACCGTCCGGAGGGCATTGGCCCGTCCACGGGTGGAGTGTTCTTCGTCCAGGGTGGCCATGTACGACGGACACATCGTGCCCTCGAGCTTCTTCCGGCAGACCCCGACGCCGTTGCACATCTCTACGGCCGCCGCGAAGCCCCCCTGGCCTGAGAAGTCCAGCGTCGTTTTGGGCTCCCAGGTTTTGTACAAAGACCCGTACCGAAGGTTCTCCGTCATAGGCGGGGCATCCACGATCTTCCCGGGATTCAGAAGGTTATGAGGGTCGAAGGCCCGCTTGACTTGACGAAACGCGTCATAAAGTTGAGAGCCGTAGAGCTTGGCGTTGAAGTGACTCCGGGCCAGACCATCGCCGTGCTCGCCCGAGAGCGCGCCGCCGAAGGCCAGGACGAGGTCTGTGATCTCGTTCGCGATGGCCAGCATCTGGGCCACGCCGCCCGTCTCCTTCAAGTTGATCAGGGGCCGGATATGAAGGCACCCGACGGAGCAGTGACCATAGTAGCCGGCTTCGGCCCCGTGCTTGGCCAGGATCTTGTTGAAATGACGGGTGAACTCGGGCAGCTTCGCGGGATCGACCGCGGTATCCTCGACAAAGGCGACAGGTTTCTTCTCTCCCTTCATCCCCAGAAGGAGACCGAGGCCGGCCTTTCTCAGCTTCCAGATGGATTCCTGCTCCTCCGGCGCGTGCGTGATCGTGGCGGCATAGCCTATGCGGGAGCGGGAACGCAACGATTCAAGGGCCTCGACCTTGGCCTTAACCTCGCCCTCGCTTTCGCCGGCGTATTCAACGATCAGGATGGCGGCCGGGTCCCCCTGAACAAACCCCAGGCGCTTGGACTGTTCGATGTTGCCGCGAGCCAGGTCGAGGATCATCTTGTCCGTCAGCTCCACCGCGTAGGGGCCGGTTTCCAGGATTGCCGGCGATGCATCGAGCGCCTCATCGAGCGTCCGAAAGTGAATCACGTCCAGCGCGGTCTTCGCCGGGTGAGGGACGAGCCGCATCTTCGCCTCGACGACCGCGACCAGCGTCCCTTCAGAGCCCACGGCCAGGCGGGCCAAATTGAACGGCTTGTCCTGGACGAACTGGTCCAAGTTATAGCCAGAGACCCGGCGAAGGATTTTCGGGTAGCGGGCCAGGATCTCGTCCCGGTGCTCAGCGATCAGCCTCGAGACCTCCAGATAGATGTGCCCTTCGAGCCCGCTCTGACGACGTTTCACCTCAAGCTCTTCAGGGGTGACGTCGGCAAACCGAACCTGGGCTCCATCAGACAGAAGGACCGTCAATTCGAGGACGTGATCAACCGTGAGCCCGTAAGCGATCGAGTGGGCCCCGGCGGAGTTATTCCCCAGCATCCCGCCCAGGGTGGCCCGATTCGACGTGGAGGTGTCGGGGCCGAAGAGGAGACCCGCTGGGCGGACATGAGCGTTCAGCTCGTCCTGGACCACCCCCGGCTGGACCCGGCACCAGCGCTCCTCCCGGTTCACCTCGAGGATCTGATTCATGTGCCGGGAGAAGTCGAGGACCACGGCCTGCCCGACTGTCTGTCCTGCCAGCGACGTCCCGCCGCCGCGCGGGAGGATCGGGACGCGGAACTCGTTGGCTGTCTCGAGCACCGCTTGGACGTCTCCCGCGTGGCGAGGAAACACCACGCCGATCGGCTCAATCTGATAGATAGAGGCGTCCGTCGAATAGAGAAGCCGCGTCATCTTGTCGAAGCGCACCTCCCCCTCGACGCGCCGTCTCAGGGCCTGCTCAAGATCAGAGGTCATATCCTGAAGGATCGTAAGACCTGCGAGGAGAAATCAAAAGCGCATTTTCGCCGGGTGGCCTGACCCGGGCCGCGCTCGCTTCAGGGGCATCGCCTAGGTCGCTGTGTTGGGCCCGACCGGAGGTCAGTGCTTTCGGGCCGGCGCACTCCGCCCCGCCCTGCGCTGCGCACGGCGACACGGCTCGCCCCGAGGCGCTCGCTGCGGTCCGGGCCACACCACCCGTCTCTCGAGAACCGGCTCCTCACTTCCCGAGCTCGTAGAGGACGAGGGCGGCCGGCCCGCGCACGGAGGTCCGCTTGTCCTGGCTGAGACAGACGAGCTTCGCCGCCGAGATGGCGCCGGCGAAGGCGTAGCGATGACACCACCGGCAGATCTCAGGAAAGTGCTCCCGAAGCGATTCCGCCACGCCTCCAGTCAGGATCACGAGCTCCGGGTTCAGCCCGTTGATGATCACGGCCATGCCGGCGCCAAGGTAACGACAAACCTCCTCCACGAGCCCTGCTGCCAGCGGGTCTCCCGCCTTGGCGGCCTGAAAAACCAACTCGGCGTCCACCCTTTGCGGATCCCCGCCCGCAAGCTCCCAGAGGAGGCCACTTGGCCGGTCCCGGAGGCGCTCATGCGCCTGGGCGGCCACGTCGGGGCCGGAGACATAAGTCTTCAGACACCCCTGGCTTCCGCAGAAGCAGGGACGGCCATCGAGGTTCAGGGGAACGTGGCCAAACTCGCTGCCGTAACCGCTCGCCCCTCGGACGAGCTTCCCGTTGACGACCACGCCACTGCCTACCCCGGTCCCCACGGCGAGAAGGGCAAAGTTCTGGATCCCCCGGGCCACACCGAAGTAGCCCTCACCGAGAGCCAGGGCGTTGACGTCGTTGTCTACGAAGACCGGGAGGGAGAAACGCTCCGTAAGGAGCCGTCCCAAGGGCAGATTGGCGAGTTCCGGAAGATTGTGAATCTCGGGGCCGATCCTTCCTGTCCCCTTCTCAATCGCGCCCGGAATACCGATACCGATCCCTTCCACCTCCAACCCTTGCCGGTCCCCTTCCCGTTTCACCTCACCGAGCAAGGACACGATCCGCTCGATGGTAAGCCCGTTCCCTCGAGTGGAAGCCAGCCGCTGCGTCAACACCTCACCTTGATGATCCACGAGGCCGACCGACGTGGTGGTCCCGCCCACATCCGCGGCGAGGATCACCGATTTATCGCTCATCCCGCGAGCGTCCCGAAGTGGATCAGCCGAACCCCCTGCTCCTGGAGGCGCGCCCTGATCCCGGGGGCGGTCAAAGCCCGAAGCTCCGCCTCCCGCTGATGGCTGTAGCGGGACCACGGCACGTCGTTGTACCCCGGGTGACACATCAGCTCGGTCGCGCCCGCGGAGAGGCGGGAGAGCATCTCGTCGAGACGCGTCTCCGTCCAATACGGCTCTTCCGTCACGTCGCCGATAAAATGATCGGTGGTGGAAATCGCCCGCCGGCGAACCTCGGCTCTGAGATCGGGCTGATCTGCCCGCAGAGGCAGATTCAGAACAGCAGCGAGGGTCAGGACAACCTCCCGAACCGGCGAGTAACGGTGGAGAAAATGGTGGCTGTCGAGGTGGGTTGGGCGGCGGCCGACAGCGGCGACAAACGCTTCGATCTGAGCCTGAAGTTCCCGCGTCACTTCCTCAGGCTTCGCGCGCGCGGCGACCGGTATCGGATCGCGAATGAAGCGACCGCCCCCGTCCACGAGCGACGGCAGCTCCCGCGGCGGCAAGACCGGCGCTCCGAAGGTCAGATTCAGGTGGAGGCCAACCCCGAGGTCGGCGTCGCGCAACCGGGCGAGCGCCTCCGAATCGAAGGGAAGGTTGATCATCATCGTGGTCGAGGTCACGATCCCCCGAACATTGGACTCCAGGATTCCACGGCTCACCCCGGGGGAGAGATTGAAGTCGTCCGCATTGACAATGAGCCGCTTCACGCCTTCTGCCCGCAAAGGATGATCCGCTCCACCGTCTTCGGCCAAGTGTCCTTCGGAACCGTCCCCTCTGTGTCGAGACTCCGGATGTGGTCAAGTCGTTCGTAGCCAAGACGAGGGAACGATTGAGTCTCCTGGGCAACCACCGATGGGGCGAGACCGGCGGTCCGGAGCTTGTCCTGGGCGCGCGGGAGGCCAAGGAACTCAAAGATGGAGAAGACGAGGCGACCACCGGGCTTCAAGTGCTCAGGTGCCCCACGGATGATCGTGTCGAGGATCGCCCAGCCATCGAAGCCGCCGTTATCGGCCCGGGCCATCCAGTCGTCGCGCTCCAGCCCCGGTGGGGTCGGCATCTGGGGCGGGTTTGAAATGATCAGATCAAAGGTCATGCCGCGCACCGGCGCGTACCCATCCCCCACTCGCGCCTCCACTCGGTCCCCCAGACCATTCAACAGCGCGTTCTCTCGGGTCACTGAGACGCACTCGGGAACAATGTCCGTCGCGACGACGCGCTTTGCCACGCGAGCGGCCAGGATCGCCGTGAGCCCCATCCCCGTTCCCAGATCGAGGACTTCGTCCCCTTCCCGGACATCCAGGTGCCGGGCGAAGAACACCGAGCCGGCTTTGGGTGCCTGGACCCCCTCCGCCACTCGAAACACACCCCCGTCATAAATGAACAGAAGGGTCCCGTCGTCAGCCATGGCTCAGTGGCCCAGGACCTTTCTGAAGTAGGTCCGAATCTCCTCCTTCAGGATCGAGCGCGCCCCCGAGTCGGTGAGGGCATCTTCCAAAACGTCAAGGTCCACTTGAAGGGGATTCGGCTCCTTACGAATCCCGTCCAACTCAGCGGTCAGGACACATCGCTCGTCCGACTCGGTGAAGACCACTTTGGCCTTTTTGAAGCTCCCTTCCTCCTGGCCCACCTGCTCGATAACCTCGATGAGCACGCGCTTGAGCGGCTCCTGGCTCCCGCTCGGCACGGTGGAGAAGCCAGTCGTCAAATGAATGTCTGCCATGTGTCCCTCACTCTCTTGGTGCCGTGTCGATAAGCGTCGTCTCTACGAGAGCTGTCAGCGCTCAGCCGTCAGCGGTCAGCATGAACCTCGGGCCGCCGGTCGCAGATGCGTCATGACGGTCTCGTGGCTGATGGCTGAAAGGTGCCCCCGGTCGCTCTATCTTAACAGAGACCCCCAGGGAGATCACAGGTATACGCCCCTGAGAAATGAAGGCTGGTGGCCTCACAGGCTAATCAGGTAGACTATCCTGGCTCCAAAGGATGAAGGGGCGGTGCCCAGGAGGGGAAATGGCGGTAGGGCCGTTCGAGGCGGGGGAGCAGGCGCTCTTGATTGATCAACGGGAGAATCGCCACCTGGTGACGCTCCGTCCCGGGGAACAATTCCACTCCGATCGAGGGATCCTCCGGCACGACGAGATCATCGGTCAGGAGGAGGGCTTGACCCTTCGTTCTACCCTGGGCACCCGCTACCTGGTGCTCCGTCCTACACTCGCCGAGTATGTCTTGGAGATGCCCAGAGGCGCCCAGGTGATGTACCCGAAGGATCTTGCCGCGCTTTGCTTCTGGGCCGATGTCTACCCCGGGGCCACAGTCGTGGAGGCCGGAATCGGCTCCGCTGCACTGACGCTGGCGCTCCTGCGCGCCGTGGGCCAGACAGGCCGGGTCATCTCGTACGAGACGCGGGACGACTTCGCCAAACGGGCCCTCAAGAACCTCGAGGCGCGCCTCGGGGAGCTTGAAAACCACTCCCTCCGCCTGGCGGACATTTCCGAAGGCATTGAAGAGCGAGAGATCGACCGCCTGCTTCTGGACATTCCCGAGCCATGGCGCGTCGTCTCACCCGGCGCCGACGCCCTTCGGCCCGGGGGAATCTTTGCCTGCTATGTCCCAACCATTATCCAATCACAGCAGGCGGCCGAGGCCCTTCAGGGCCACGGGGCGTTCGCTCTGGTGGAGACCTTTGAAGTTCTGATGCGTCCCTGGCAGATTCAGGGGATGTCCGTCCGCCCCTTTCACCGGATGGTGGCCCACACGGGCTTCATCACCATCGCTCGCCGCGTCCAGTCAGGCCCCGGGACTTCAACAGCCGTTGAACGCGCGACCGAGGGGAAGAAGGGATAATGCTCGACCGCTTGTTCAAGTTGGGCGAAAACAGGACGACGGTAGGAACCGAGGTGGTGGCGGGTCTCACGACCTTCATGGTGATGGCGTATATCATCTTCGTCAACCCTGCGATCCTGTCATTCGCGGGAATCCCAGACCTCGCGGGACAGGGTCCACCCTTCGCTCCGACGCTCGCGTCCACGTGCCTCGTCGCCGGCGTCATGACGGCGGCCATGGGCCTCGTGGCCAACTACCCTTTCGCCATCGCCTCGGGCATGGGGCTCAACGCGGTGGTGGCCTTCCAGCTCATCGCAGGCCTCAAGCTTCCCTGGCAAGCCGCGATGGGCGTGATCTTCTTGGAAGGCCTCGCCATCACCATTCTGGTGCTTACGGGACTCCGGCAGGCCGTGATGGAGGCGATCCCCCTCTCGCTCAAGCGGGCGATCAGCGTCGGGATCGGCCTCTTCATTCTCTTTATCGGCCTCTTCAGCTCAGGACTCGTAAAGCCCGGCCCTCCGGGAGTGCCGGTCATCCTGGGAGACTTGAATTCCATCCCTCTTCTGGTCAC
>JACOUJ010000193.1 GCA_016177865.1 Candidatus Rokuibacteriota bacterium | reverse complement strand
CTTGCATCTGGACCTTTTTGACCAGCCTGCACTAGCAGGGCGTTTTTCAGCACCCTGCTAGTGTGACGGCCTCGGGCTCCCGGTTTGACCCCTCCTGAAGAAAGCCCGCTCGAGCCGTGTCAATCTAGGTGAAGTGGCCGCCTACCTTCCCTCTTCCGCCGCTGCCTGCATAGAAACCTCCATTAAATCAATATGTTTCTGTGCGCATGCCTCTGTTGGCTCTCCCAAATTTGGCACGGAAAATGCTGCTAACGATTCGCGATGGTTCGTTTCCAGAGGGTCGTTTCAGTCTTGACCAGGGAGGAAGGGGCAGTGAACTGTAGGCTTCTCTCGGTTCGGGGAGTCTCGACCCCCCAGGACCCGTTCGCGAAGTGCGCCCTTTACGACCCGGATGGGAAGCCTAGCCGGGGGGAGCTCCTCCGCGGCGGCGAAGAGGAAGTTCCGCCGGACCAGGAATGGCTCCCTCTCGACTGGCTCGAGGAGGTACCCACGCTTCCTCCTATTGAAGGGGACGCGTGGAGCCCCCTTGGGCCCGTCTTCGAACGACTGAACCAGATACTTCGAGTGGATCGGTTCATTTTCTTTCTCTGGGAGGCGGAGAGGAACTCCCTGATCCCTCGAGCGAGTCGCGGCGTCCGTCGCGACGATCTGACGATGTTCTCGGTCGGGATCGGAGAGGGGATCGCCGGGCAGGCCTTTCACGAAGGCCGCTCGCACGCCGTTTCGGCGAGTGACGCAAAGAATGGAGATGACCCGCTCCTCACCCGGTTTCCTGTCCGCGAAGCCACCGCCTTACCCGTCCGATCAGATGGTCACGTGGTGGGTGTGCTTTATGCGGGTCGGATTTCCCCCGTCCCATTTGGGTTCCGCGATCATGCGCTTCTTGCGCTCTTGGCACACCAGATCGGGATCTGGACCCACGCCGGCGTCATTTTTTCCCGGATGAACCACCAGACGGGCGGGCTGAAGGAGTTGGTCCGCCTGTCCCTGAAGCTCGCATCGTCCGATGGGCTTTCTCAGAATCTCGCCACAACGGCTGAAATTGCCGCCAAACTCATGCGGGTCCAGACCGCGGCCATCATCCTGGTAGATTCCTCAGCGAGGTTGACCATTCACGGAAGCGTGGGGCTTCCCCCGGCGCTCTCAACCGAGTGGCGAGGCCGCCGAGGAGAGGGTTTGGTGGGGGGAGTGATGCAAGCCGGTCACCCGGTTGTCACCACTGATCTGCTTGCCTCCGACTCTCCCTCGCTCCCCTTCGGTCCGGCATTTCCCGTTCGAGGTCTCATGCTCCTCCCCCTCAAGGCGCGCGAGGAAACCTCCGGCTGCCTGATCCTTGCCGACCCCCTCCCTCGGGCCTTTTCCCAGGAAGAGGTCGAGTTGATGACGCTCCTCGGTGCCCAGATTGCAATGGCGATTGAAAATGCGCGGCTGTACACCGAAGCCCGCCAAGTGTACCAGGACCTGAAGGCCGCGCAGGAGCAACTCATTCGGTCGGAGAAGGCCCGGGTGTTGAGAGAAATCGCAGGGGGGATTGCGCACGATTTCAACAACGTGCTCGCCATCATCCTGGGGACAACAGGGGTCATGCTCGGGGAGGTCCCGAACCCGATTACCCGGAAGGGGCTGGAGACAATCGAGGAAGCCGCCTGGCGCGGCGCCCAGACGATCCGCCACCTGCAGAGCTTTGCAGCCACTCGTGAGCAGGAAAGGTTCGTGGCCGTGGAGCTCAATGCTGTCATCCTCGACGCGGTCGCAGCCACGCGACCCCGCTGGAAGGATGACGCCGAGGCTCGGGGAGTCCGAATCGAGGTGGTCGCCGACTTGGTCGAGCTTCCCCCCATTCTTGGAAACCCGATTGAGCTTCGGGAGATGGTTGCCAACGTGGTCCTCAATGCGATCGACGCGATGCCCGAGGGCGGACGGATTCTCATCAAGAGTCGCCCTGCGGGCAGGGTCATCGAGATGTCCCTCTCGGATACCGGAGTCGGGATGTCAGAAGCGATCCGCCAGCGCATTTTCGATCCCTTCTTTACCACAAAGAGTCGCCACTCGGGTCTCGGTCTTGCGGTCGTGCATGGGATTCTGGTCCGACACCAGGGGCAGGTGGAGGTGTCGAGCGAGGAAGGGAAAGGGACCACGTTCACCATGGGCTTCCCCATTTCTTTGGAGGTGTTAAAGAGTCAAACTTCAGGCACAGCGGACGAGACACCCGAGGCCGAGCCACTCGAACCGGCCCGGATCCTCGTGATCGAAGATGAAATTCCAATCCAGGGGACGCTTGTGGAGATTCTCGTGCGGCAAGGCCACACGGTATGGGCGGCCGTGGATGGGCGGGAGGGTCTCGCCGTGTTCGAGCGCGAAAGCATTGATGTGGTCTTTACCGACCTTTCCATGCCGGAGGTCTCGGGGTGGGAAGTGGCCCGCGCCGTCAAGAAGCTCGATCCCCGGGTCCCCGTGGTGCTTGTCACGGGGTGGGGAGATCAGCTGGATTCTCAGCAGCTTCAGGAGAACGGTGTGGATCTGCTCGTCGCCAAGCCATTCCGGGTCCAAAACATCCTCTCGGTCCTGGCGGCCGCCCTGTCCCTGCGCCGCGTCCTCGCACGCTGACCTCCGCGACCCGGTCGCTCTCTCGCGGCACTGGCTTGGACACCTCGGTTGCGGCAGGGCATGATACTGTCGTCCTATGCGCCTCGCTGATCTCACCGGGTTTGTCTTCGATCTGGACGGGTCTGTCTGGGCGGGGGCGGAGTTACTCCCCGGGGCACGCGAGCTTCTCGCCGATCTCCGCGTTCGGGGGAAGCGGATCCTCTTTCTGACCAACAACTCCCGGGAGCTGGCCGCGGCCCTGGCTGCCCGGCTAGGGCACTTGGGCATTGACGCCGCCCCGCACGAGGTTATCACCGCGCTCGAGCTACTCGGCGAGGAGATCACTCGCCACTTCGGGAAGAGTCGAGTGCTGGCCCTGGGGACACCTGAGATGGAGGAGGTCATTG
>JACOUJ010000239.1 GCA_016177865.1 Candidatus Rokuibacteriota bacterium | reverse complement strand
CGTGGCTCTTCTGGAGGCGTTGCGAGCCCGCTCGGACTGGGACGTGCTTTCGCTCCGAAAGCTTCCGGGGGACTCGGCGACGCTGCAGGCGCTCGAGGCGGCCCTTCCCGGTCGGCTGCTGTGGCGGGTGGCCGGCCGTGAGCAGTCGCCGTACGTAGAGATCGCCGGAACCTGGGGAGACTTCTTCCGCCACAAAACCCAACGCTTCAGGAAGACCTGCCGAAATATCGAGAACCGACTCGGAAAGAGCGGGATGGTGGCGGTAGAGGAGTACCGCGAGGTTGACCCGGAGGGACCGGTTTTTGCCGAGGTCATGGAAGTCTCGCGGCAAAGCTGGAAGGGCCCGCGGGGAGTGGGCATGGCGACGATGCTCGGGATGCCCAGGTTTTTCCGGGAGCTCACACAGCGTGCTAGCGCGAACGGCTGGCTGCATCTCTGGATCCTTCGGCTGGACGGGCGCGCCGTGGCCACCGAGTACCAGATCCGGTCCAACGGCCGGCTGCACGCGTTGCGTGCTGATTTCGATGCCGCGCTTGCGAGCCTTTCGCCCGGAGCCGTCCTGAATCTCCGGATCATGCAATCCATCTTTGATCGGCGCGACGTGGGCGAGTACGACATGGGCCCGGGGGGCAATACGTACAAGCTCCGGTGGGCGACCGGTGCGCGGGAGTCCGTCTGGCTTGAGGTGTACGCTGCCACGCCGTACGGGCGCTTTCTCCACTCAATCGAGACTCGGCTGATTCCGCTCCTGCGGCGGTGGCGGGCTCGCGCGAGAGCGGCATGCGTCTAATCGGCGGTGTCGTCTTCCGCGATCCCGCACGACCGGCGCCGGACTCTCTCTTGCAAGCTATGGCGCGCCGGATTGCCGGCGTGCGGCAGCCGGTGTGCGCCAGTCGAGGGCATGTCGGGTTCTTCTCGTGCATCGAGCCAGGAGGTTTGGATTTGACGGAGCGGGTCTGGGCGCTCGCCGACCTGGATCTCACAAACCTGCCAGAACTGCACGCCCTGGCCGCTCGTGGCGATGGCCGCTCGGACAGGCTCCTGACGACGCTCTATAGAACGTACGGCCCCGCCTTCATCGCGAGGCTCCGGGGGGCCTTTGCCCTGGCCCTCTGGGACCGTCGGTTCCATCGGCTTCTGCTGGCGGTCGACCGCTTCGGGGTCAAGCGGCTCTACTACGTGAGGACCCCGGAAGGCTTTACCTTCGCATCCCGGCCGAGCCCCCTTCTCGCACTGCCAGAACTGTCGGCCGAAGTCGATCCCACGGCGGTGTACCAATACCTGAACTTCGGCTTCGTCCCCGCCCCCTACTCAGCCTTTGCCCGAGTTCGGCGGCTTCCGCCCGGCCACACCCTCGTGCTCCGGAACGCGGAGCCGACGATCGCGCGCTATTGGGATCTGGCGTATCCCGAACGGCCAGTCGGAGTCCGTGAGGCGGCCGCCGCGACATTTCGAATGGTCGAAGATGCGGTGGCCGTGTCCCTCCACGGAGCTGCGGCAAAGGAGACCGGCGCCTTCCTGAGCGGTGGGACCGACAGCAGCACTATCGTCGGTCTCATGACGAAGACAACCGGAGAGCGCGTCCACGCGTTCTCGATCGGCTTCCGGGAGCCTCGCTACAACGAGCTCCACTACGCCACGCTGACGGCCCGGCACTTTGCCGCGGCGCACGGGACCGCGATACTCACCCCGGAAAGGGCCCTGTCCACATTGCCGCGCCTCATTGAGGCGCATGACGAGCCGTTCGGAAACGACTCGTCGGTCGCGACGTATGCGTGCGCGCAACTGGCTCGCGACCGCGGGATGACTCGGTTGCTGGGTGGGGACGGGGGTGATGAGCTGTTCGGGGGCAACGAGCGTTACCGGACGGATCGGATCCTTGTGGCGTACCAGCGGATTCCCGGCGGGCTCCGGCGTTCAATTCTCGAGCCACTGTTAGCCTGGCTCCCCGATGGGGACGCTTCCCTGCTCGGCCGGGCTCAGCGCTATGTGCACCGGGCCAATCTCCCAACCCCCCGCCGGTTCTACTTCCATGAGTTCTTCATGGGCCAGGATGGCTTCCGGCTCCTCACGCCCGAGTTTGCCCGGATGGTGGATCGCGAGGCCCCCTGGAAGGTCGCCCAGCAGCATTTAGACTCGGCGCAAGCGACCAGTGAGCTGAACCGACTGCTCTACCTGGACTTGAAGTTGACCATCGGGGACGGCGACCTCTTGAAGGTGACGCGCGCGGCCGAGCTCGCGGGAATTGATGTCCGGTTCCCCATGCTTGATCATTTGTTGGCGGAGTTCACCGGCACCCTGCCGGCGTGCTACAAAGTCAGGCGCTTCGAGAAGCGGTATCTCTTCAAACGCGCTTTCCGAAACCTCATACCCGCCGAAGTCCTCGCCAAACGCAAACACGGTTTTGGCGTGCCCGTGAGCGCGTGGCTCAAGAGTGATCCCGGGTTCCGCCAGCTCCTTCGTGAGAGCCTGCTCTCACCGGGCGCCCACGTGCAGAAATATCTCCGGCAGGAGGGCATTCGCGACCTCGTGCGGCTACACGAAGCCGATGGCACACCATACTACGGAAGCCTCCTGTGGATACTGTTGATGCTCGAGCTCTGGCACCGTCAGCACGCGAATGGAGTGGGTGTCTGATGAGAGGCCGGGCGCGAGCGACCATCGTTCGAGCTTTGGCCGCCGGACTCTACAAATCGGGAGCGGTCGGCGGCCTGTCGAGATTTTCAGACTATGCGGCTTTAGGAGGTCCGGGAGGATTGTCGTATCGCCGGTATCCGGCTTTCCCGATCCTCGTGTACCACCGAGTCGATGATAATCGTGACCCATTCTTCCCGTCGGTCCCGACCGAGGTTTTCGAGCGGCAGATGCGCTTCGTCGCTCGCACCTACCGCGTGCTCATCTTGGAAGAACTGGTGGAGCGGATGCGCAGTGGCGGACTCCCGCGAAACGCTCTCGCGATCACTTTCGATGACGGCTATCGGGATGTCTTGACGCATGTCGCACCGATCCTGACGAAATACCGAGCGCCCGCCAGCGTGTTCCTCGCAACGGGCTTCATCGGTACCGCCGAGGTTCCGTGGTTCGATCGGCTCGCGATGGCGTTCAAGCTGACGAAGGCCACGTTCATCGCCACACCGTGGGGCGAAACGATGAGCCTGGCTAGTGACGGAGACCGAGTCCGCGGCCTTCAGCGAACGCTCGACGCGCTCAAGCGCCTTCAGGACGAAGAGCTGCGGCGCACTGTGGACGGGTTGCTCGAAAGTCTCGGGGTAACGGAGCAGCGGAACTTTAAGGGCCTCATGCTCGGTTGGGACGATGTTCACGCTCTGATGGGGCTGGGGTTCGCCATCGGTGCCCACACGGTGAACCACCCGATCCTCTCGCGCGTCAGCCTCGAGCGGGTTCGGTCGGAGATCGAGGGCTCCCGCGCGATGATCGAGTCAGCGTGCGGCCACAGGCCTCGCGCTTTTGCCTACCCAAACGGGCAATCCGGAGACTACACCGCGGCAGTAGTGCGCCTGGTCCGCGAGGCGGGGTTCACGTGCGCGGTCAGCGCGCGCTTCGGCATCAACACTCGAAGGACATCGCCGTGGGAACTCCGGCGAGGGCAACCGTGGGAACATGACGTCCCGACTTTCGCGCTGAAGCTCGCGTGGTATCGGATGGCGCTGTAGCGGGACCTGATGAAACTCACGGACGAGACCGCTGTCATTCCTGAGCTCATCCGTCGCCACTTGGACATCTTCATGTGTCCGGTATGCGGTGGACGGTTGAAAGTGCCCGACGACCATTCGACGATGGAATGTGCAGCGTGCAAGCGTGTGTTCGCGTGCGATCAAGGCATTCCCTTGTTATTCTGGCCCACCGGCCGCAGTTCCAAGGCCGATGTGACAGATCTCGTGAAGGCCTTTTATGAGGAGACGCCCTTTCCTGGTTACGACGACTTGGACTCCCCGGAGAGCCTCCGAGCAAAGGCCGAGAATGGAGTCTTCGCTCGGCTCTTGAGCGGGCAGATCGCGCATGGCTCGAAGGTCCTCGAATGTGGTTGCGGCACGGGTCAGCTGAGCAATTTCCTTGGATTGACATGGGGACGAAGCGTCTTTGCCACAGATCTGTGCGTGAACTCTCTGAGGCTGGGCCACGCGTTCGAGGAGCAACATGGTCTTGAGAATGTCTGCTTCGTTCAGATGAACCTCTTCCGTCCAGTGTTTCGACCGGAGGTCTTTGATTTTGTGATCTGCAACGGTGTGTTGCACCACACCGCTGATCCCTTCGCCGGGTTCCAGGCTCTTTTGCCCTCTCTGAAGAAGGGCGGTTTCGTCGTCGTTGGACTCTATAACAGGTACGGGAGACTCACGACCGACATCCGACGCCTTATCTTTCGAGTGGCTGGGGATAGGCTGACGTCCCTCGATCCACGGCTGAGGACCGAGACCCTCAATGACGCGAGAAGGCGGGCTTGGTTCAGGGATCAGTATAAGCATCCGCATGAATCGAAGCATACCTTTGGCGAGGTGCTGCGGTGGTTCGACCAGTCGAGCGTCGAATTCGTGAACAGCATACCGAAGTGCGTCGCAAGCGAGTCGTTTTCCCCCGGGGAGAGATTGTTCGAGCCAAACCCGCGAGGCACGGCCGTCGATCGGGCCATCGTGCAGGCCGCCATGCTTCTCACCGGGGGGCGAGAAGGTGGCTTTTTCACCATGATCGGCCGGAAGAGGGCCTGAGGCGAAGGGAGAGATCCCCGATGCGTGTGCTCAAGGTGATCTGGACTCGGTGGCAGGTGCTCGGCCGGAGGATTGCGGACCTTCAAGCGCGTGCGCTGCTGTTTGTCTTCTACTTCACGGTGTTCGGGCCATTCGCCCTGGGCGTGAAAGTGCTCGGTGACCCGCTGCGGCTGCACCCCGGAGCGGCCAACGGCTGGGTGGCGCGGCCGGGTGCTGACGCGGACCCGCTGACGCTCGCGAGGAGGCAGTTCTAGCATGAACATCATGGGGATCTCGTGCTTCTTTCACGATTCGGCTGCGGCCCTTCTCCGGGATGGCGAGATCGTCGCTGCGGCAGAGGAGGAACGCTTCACGCGGAAGAAACACGATTACAGGTATCCGGCCAATGCGATCGAGTTTTGCTTGCGTGCAGGTCGGATTCGAGGCGAGGAGCTGGATCTGGTCGTCTTTTTCGAAAAACCATTCCTGAAGTTCGAGCGGATTCTGCAGTCCACGATGCAGACCTTCCCGAGGTCGCGGAAGGTGTTTCAGGAGTCGTTGGTTGCGTGGTTTACGGAGAAGCTCTGGATCAAGAGCCTCATCAAAGAAACGCTCCGTGTCCCGGAGTCCAAGATCCTGTTCAGCGACCACCACCTCTCGCACGCCGCGAGCGCCTTCTTTTGCTCGCCCTTTGAGGAGGCGGCGATCTTGACTGTAGACGGCGTCGGTGAATGGGCGACGGCGACGTATGGCACCGGTCGAGGAAGCGAGATCAAGATTTGCCGCGAGATTCGGTTCCCCCATTCCCTCGGCTTGCTATACAGCGCCTTCACAGCCTTTTTGGGGTTCGAGGTGAATGAAGGCGAGTACAAGGTGATGGGTATGGCGCCGTTTGGCGAACCCCGGTACGCGGACAAGGTGTGGAAGCTGATTGGTCAGGAGGCCGACGGCAGCTTCCACCTTAACATGGAGTACTTCTCGTTTCACCAATCGACCTACGCGACGTACGACGACCGCTTCGTCGATGTGTTCGGGCCGCCGCGTGATCCGAAGGCCCACTTCTTCACACCCTCGAGCGGGTACCCGTCCTACTTTGGCGAGAAGCCGGCCGCCTACGACCGCCTGGCTCGGGAGAACCAGCGCTATGCGGATATCGCCGCGAGCATTCAGGCGGTCACCGAAGAGGTGCTGCTGAAGATGGCCTGCCACCTACATCGGGAAACAGGCCTGAAGCACCTCTGCATGGCAGGTGGTGTGGCCCTCAACAGCGTGGCAAACGGCCGGATCCTCAGGGAGACAGCGTTCGAGGAGATCTTCATCCAGCCCGCTGCGGGAGATGGCGGTGGCGCTGTCGGCGCGGCGCTGTACGGCTATCACATGGTCCTGGGGAAGCCACGCCAGTTTGTCATGCGTCACGCCTGCTGGGGACAGGAGTACAGCGCCGGCGAAATCGACGCGTTTCTGCGCAGCCAGAATATCGCGCACACGCGCGTCGAGAATGATGATGCACTGCTCGGGCGCGTCGTGGACGCGCTTCAGCAGGGCAGGGTCGTTGGATGGTTTCAGGGACGGTTTGAATGGGGACCGCGCGCGCTCGGGAACCGCAGCATCCTCGCGGATCCGCGCGACCCGGCGATGAAGGACATCGTCAACACGAAGATCAAGTTTCGCGAGCCATTCCGACCCTTCGCGCCCTCGGTACTTATGGAGCGGGCGGCGGACTTCTTCGACTTGGCGGAGCCGGCGCGGCACTATCCCGCGCGGTACATGCTTTACGTCGTGGGCGTAAAGGACGGGGCGCGAGATCGCGTGCCAGCCATCACCCACGTGGACGGGTCGGCACGACTTCAAACCGTGGACCGCGAGACCGCACCACGCTACCACCGGTTGATTCAGACGTTTGGCGAGGCCACGGGGGTTCCGGTCGTGCTGAACACGTCCTTCAATCTGAAGGGAGAGCCGATCGTCAACTCGCCGGCGGAGGCGTTCAGCACGTTCAGCCGAAGCGGCATGGACGTCCTGGTCCTCGGCCAACACATCATCGAGAAATAGGGGGGCGAGAACGCGATGAAGAGCCTGCTCATGAAGTTCTCGATCGCGGGGGAGTTGCTGGAATTCCTATGGGCGGCGAAGCTCTGGTGGATGATCCCCATGGTCTTCATGCTTTTGCTCCTGGGTGGTCTGATCCTCTTCGCTCAAAGTTCAGCAGTCGCACCGTTCATCTACACACTGTTCTGAGCCCATGGGAGTGGAAACAGCCTGGCGGCCGCGTCCGATAACGAGGATCGGGGGGCCAACGTATTCGCTCCGCGCAAAGCTGTGGCTCGCGTCAGTGAGCATCGGGCTAACGGCGGCGGTGATGGTCACCGTCGGCGAAGCCTATCTGAGGCTGACTCGAAGCCACGCGAGCCCCGACACCCACCGGGCCAAGTCACTCGAATACGAGGCGACGCTCTTCGCGCGTCACGCCTTTCCCCGAATGGTGCAGAAGAAGCGAGCGACCCCGAGCGGCTACGTCGAAATCAGCGAACGCGGCTATCGCGGTCGGTCTTTCGAGGTGCCGAAGCCGCCCGGGGTGATCCGTCTTGTGGTCCTCGGTGGTTCGGCAGCCTTCGACATGTACGCCAAGGAGGGACGAGATTGGCCCCACCTGATAGAAGAGTACCTGCGGGCTCAAGGGCACACGAATGTTGAAGTCATCAATGCTGGCACCCCCGGGCACGCCACGTTCGATTCTCTGGGACGTCTCTACTCGGAGCTCTGGACGTTCGAGCCGGACTATGTCCTGGTGTACCACGCCTGGAACGACATCAAGTACTTTCACCGGCTCGACTCGCAGACCACGTTACTGCGGACTCAGCGCCCGGCCATGGTGACCAACGATGGCGGGCGCCCCATGGTCTCGAACCCGTTCATTTACTATTGGGGGCCAGCGGATCGCCTGCTGAGTTACTCCGAGCTGTACGTGCGGCTCCGGTCGCAGTACCTGTTTTGGCGCATCGGCAAGCCTGGGTCGGAGGGCGTAGTAACCGACGTCAACACCTACGCCAGCACGTATTCCGCCTACGGGCCCCGCCAGTACGGGCTGAACTTGCACCTCATCATGTCTGCCGCTAGGCATATCAGGGCCAGAGGAATCCTCGCGACCCAGGCGCGACTGGTGACGCAGTCAAACACTCCGGCCGAGAAGGAGAAGATCGCGTACGAGTTAGTAGAGTTGTCCCCTGAGGCGCTTCTTCGCGCCTTCGAGGATTCTGACCGCGCCATCTTCAAGGTGGCGCAGGCTAACGACGTGCCAGTACTTGATCTGTCGGGTATATTCACTGGCCGCAGCGAGCTCTTCGAGGATCATGTCCACACGACAGCAGCAGGAAGCGAGGCGCTGGCTCGAGCGACGGCTGAGTTTCTGCGACCGATGATTGGCAGGAGATGACGATGGCACTTCTCACGCCGTGGCTGTGGGCGTTTGCGTTGGGATGTGTTGCCTTGGGTACACTCCTTAACGAGTCGTTCAACCCTGCGGTGTTGAACCGGTACTCGCTTCCGTGGGTGGCCGTGATCCTGGCGAGCGTCCTGAGTTTCGCAGTGGCGACTGCCCTGGCCGCTCGGCAGAGTCTGGCGGGTTCGAGGGCCCTCGATGCCGGGGATCTCAGTGGCGCTAGATATCGATTTCTTTTCGGCACCGCCGCCGCAGGCTGGGGGGCGAGCCTGTTGACGCAGTACCGCGTCGATCCATTTCACGTGAGGCGGTTGTTTGTCGGTGAGTTCTTTGGCGCCACGCAGACAGCTGGGGTTCTCCTGGAGTATCTGGCTCAGGTCTCTCTGGGCCTGGCGATGCTCCACTTTCTCATCAGCCGGGCGTTCAATGCCAAGGCTCGTGGAGCGTACCGAGTAGCCGGGGGACTTGTGATCGTGGCGTCCATAGCGGCTACGTATCTCATCGCCGAAGGTGCCACCCGGGTCGCTAACATCGTTTGGCTCCAGCCCCAGGGCGAGCCGACGAAACCCACGAGAATGTGGCATGTGCGATATGAAGCGCCCAACAGCTTGGGCTTCCGGGGCGGAGAGTTCGAACAGCGGACGCAACCTGACGAGTTTCGGATCTTGGTGCTTGGAGACTCAATAACCTACGGCACCGGAGTGACCAACCCCGCCGATCGCTTTACTAGCGTTCTTGCCGAGCAACTGGGCCGGACCGGGCAGTTCCGCCACGCGAGGGTGTTCAACGCTGGCGTCAAAGGCACCCATTCCGTGGACCACCTGCAAACCCTGGGGCAACTCAGTTGGTTGCAGCCCGATCTCGTGATCCTGGCTTATTACTTTAACGACATCGAGCACTTGGTTCCACTGCCGTTAGGAGATACGCCATTCGGAGCCCCCTCGTTCTGGAGCCGGTTTCGACTGCATCGTGTCCTGATGCTCAACTCGCATCTGTTTGATCAGCTACTTCTTCGTTACCGCCGAGCCAGGCGGATGAACCCTGAAGCTGCGCGTCCTGACCACTTCTTCGCGTCATACGCCAACCCAGATCTCCTGTCACGGCACCTTGACGTCCTCGAGGAGATCTTTGCGAAGGCGCAGTCCTTCGGTGCCGCTTTCCGCCTCGTTCCGTTCGACATCGCGGTTCGTCATGATGACCGTTACGAAGCACGCTACCAACGATTCGTCGAAGCCTGCCTCGGGCGGAGGATATCTGTGTGGCCTATGGGTCGTGTCTTTGATGGGTTTTCCTACTGGGATTTGCGGGTGAGTCGATGGGATGGTCACCCGAACGAGCAGGCCCATCACGTGGTCGGGAGATTCCTGGCGGAGCGCATCCTTGCGGAAGCCACCATGTTCAGGAGGGCCGGTGAAGCTCGACCGGCGTGGTGAATCCGCCACGACCTATTGCCAAACGTGACTAGCGAATCCGGCAGGAGCCAGGACGAGAATGGGACAGAGTCTTAAGGAAGTCTGGCGGCATCGCGACTTGGTCCTCAGCTTTGCGGTTCGTGATGTCAAGGCGAGATACAAGCAGACAGTTTTCGGAGTGGCCTGGGCGATCTTTCAGCCGTTCGCGCTGATGCTGGTCTTCACCCTGGTCTTTTCGCGGTTCGCAAAGATACCGACCGAAGGGGTTCCCTATCCTGTCTTCTCCTATCTCAGCCTGGTCTTTTGGACCTTCTTTGCAATGACGATCTCGCAGGGTACCGTCGCCATCGTGGCGAACGCTAACCTGGTCAGGAAAATCTACTTTCCTCGTGAAACGCTGTTGATGTCCATCGTCCTGTCGGCGGGATTGGACCTTACGGTCGCCACGGTGATCTTCGGAGGTATGCTGTATTACTACGAGATCCCCATTACGCTGCAGGCCCTCTGGGTTCCTGTCCTACTGGTGCTGCAGACGCTCCTGGCGTTCGGTGTTATCTGCTTCACGTCGGCGATGCACGTCAACTTCCGAGACATCGGCCATGCCATCCCGCTGACACTTCAGCTCTGGATGTTCGTGAGTCCCGTTGCCTACCCACTCAGCCTGGTTCCAGCTGCGTGGCTCCCCATTTACCTCCTGAATCCCATGGCGTCGATCATCGAAGGGTATCGGTTCGCGCTCCTTGGTGGTGCTCCTCCGAATCTGGCTTATCTCGCCCTTGATAGCTGGATCACGCTCGTTGTGGCTCTAGCGGGATATGCGATGTTCAAACGTGTTGAACGAACCTTCGCGGACGTCATCTGACGAGGGTTGGCTGCAGTGGCGGACGTGGTGATTCGGTTCGACGAGATTTCCAAGCGGTATCGCTTGCGGCGTGGTTGGTATCGGTCGATTCGAGAGGAACTCCGGGAGTGGGCTCAGCGCATCGTCACCAGGAGTGGGCGGAGGGACGTTTTCTGGGCGTTGAAGAACGTGAGCTTCGATGTGGAGCAGGGCGATGTCGTCGGCTTGATAGGGCCCAATGGTGCCGGAAAGAGCACGATACTCAAGATCCTTTCTCAGGTCACGGTGCCGACGAGTGGACGGTTTGCGCTTCGTGGCCGAGTAGGAGCTCTCATCGAGATTGGTGCCGGTTTCCACCCGGACTTGACCGGTCGGGAGAACGTCTATCTGAATGGCGCGATCATGGGCATGCGGCGGCAGGAGATCGATGCGAAGTTTGACAGAATCGTCTCGTTCGCAGAGGTTGAAACATTCGTCGATACGCCTGTAAAGCACTACTCCTCCGGCATGCAGGTGCGACTCGGCTTTTCTGTCGCGGCGCACACGGACCCGGACATCCTGCTGATCGATGAGGTCTTAGCGGTCGGGGATGCCTCCTTCCAGATAAGATGCCTGAACCGGCTTGCCGAGCTCAAAGAACAGGGAAAGACCATCATTCTGGTCTCCCATAACATGGCGAACGTCCTCCAGCATTCGAGGAAAGTACTTTGGATCGAGGGGGGAGAAATCCGTGGATACGGTTGCCCTGACGCGGTCGTAGAGCGGTACCTCGCGTCCGTTAGAGACCGGATGCACGCGAGTGCGACGGCCGTGTTTTCTTCGTCCGACGCTGATCAACCGATCCGGGTGGATCGGGTCTCGCTGTGCGACGTAGAGGGCCGTGTTCCGGAAAAGTTCCGGTACGGAGACGCAGTCTGTATCGACATCAGCTTTACCGTGCGCCAACCGATCCACAACCCGGTCTTCGAAGTGACGATCCAGGATGCCCATGGCTATCCGCTGGGTGGTATCACATCTCGGTTCGGGGGCCTCAAGATTGACTCAACCGTCGAACAGGGGGTCGTGCGGTTGATGCTGCGCCCGGTTCTTTTCCTGAAAGGCGACTACGTGATCAACGTGCACATCCGTGATCAATGTATCGAGCGCTACTACGACGTGAAGAAGAGAGCCGCGGTTCTAATCGTTGATGGCCCGAGCATCGCGTCGCGAGAGGTGAGTGGACACCTGGTGTATCCGCACGAATGGCAGGTTCGGCTGTGATTGGCGTCGACAGCGTCCAGCGCGGTGCTCCTGAAAGGATGGATCTGAGCGTCGTCGTGTGCACGTACAACAGGGCCGAGCTCTTGGCGGAAACGCTGGACGCGTTACTGAGGCAGGTTGTCCCAGCGGAGCTTCACTGGGAGATCCTGGTGATGGACAACAACTCGCGAGACCGTACGCGGGAGGTGGTCGGACGCTTTGAAAGGGTAGGCGCGGTTCCGGTTCGATACATGTTTGAGGGACGCCAAGGGCTTTGTCACGCGAGAAATAGCGGGGTGAAGCATTCACGCGGCGCGATTGTGGCCTTTACGGACGATGACGTTAGGCCCGCGGGGGACTGGGCCCACGGAGTCATCCTCGCAATGCGGGAGCATGCCGCTGATGGCGTCGGGGGGAGGGTATTACCGAGGTGGGCACTGCCTCCACCCGAGTGGCTCCTTGGGAACACGGGCCTTCTCGGGCTGCTTGCGCTGCTGGAATCAGAGGAGTGTTCGCGAATCGAAAGAGGAAAGGGCGCACGAATCTTAGGGGCAAACATGGCATTTCGCCGTGATTTGTTCGATGCGGTGGGAGGATTCAACACAAGTCTTGGGCGCATTGGGACGAAGCTGTCCGGCGGCGAGGACACAGAATTTGTGAGCCGGGCGGTGGAGGCGGGGAAGGTCCTCGTGTATGATCCACGCCTTGTCGTGTCGCATTATGTCGGACCTTACCGAATGCGGAAGAGTTACTTCCGAAAGTGGCGCTTTGATGCCGCGGAGAACGAAGGCATGCAGCCGAGCGACATCTGCGCGCCGCGCGTGCTGGGAATCCCGCTTTACGTCTTCCGGCTACTGGCAAAGCAGCTAGCCCTGTGGTTGAAAGCCTTGGCCACTCGTGACCCTGGGGCGTTTCAAAGAGAGCTGGCCATCGTGGATAGCATCGGCTTCTTGGTCGGCTGTGCGCGAAATAGGGTGCGCTCGCGGAGAGAAGGCGGGATGAACGGCCCGAGCGGTTAGGGAGGAGTCCCGCGGAATTCGGGGTGCGTGATCCGCGCGGGGGTCTCGGAGATGCGGAACCTATGCGGGAAGGTGACGGGTGCGACGAGACGGGAAAGGGGATCGGTCGCTGTTGTTGATAGTAGCGCGATGAACGAAGAGCTACGACGGGACGTGAAACACCGGGCGCTGAGGATCCGTACGTGAGGATCGCAATGATCGTGGGTGGCTTTCCGAAGCTGTCGGAGACGTTCATTCTGGACCAAATCACAGGATTGATCGACCTTGGCCACGAGGTGGACGTGTACGCACGCAGGAGCGTGAGCGAGTCTGCCGTCCATGATGAGGTGAAAGAGTACGATCTGCTGGCCAGGACCCACGCGTTCGACTTGCCGGGGACGCGGTGGAGTCGGGTAGAGCGGGCTCTGCGGATCTTGCTCCGCGAGATGCCTCGTCATACGAGTGTGATGGCCCGCTGCATGAATCTGGGGCGCTACAAGAGCGTATACGCGGTGCTGAACAACGTGATGCACGTCGAGCCGTTCCTGAAGCGGAAGTACGACGTGATCTTCTGCCATTTCGGCGGAAATGGGGTCGAGTTCGCGTTTCTCAAAGACGTGTTCCGGGAGGCACGCTTTGTCGCGATGTTCCACGGAGACGATTTGTCTCTCGGGGACGAGCAGGGACCAGAGGTGTTTAAAAGCCTCCGAAGGGTCGGCGATATGTTCCTCGTGAACACCGACTGCTACGGGGGGGCGAAGCTGCGTGAGGCTGGCTTCGAATCGGAGAAGATCGCAACCTTCCACTACGGGCTCGCGGTTGAGAAGGTCGCCTTCAGGGAGCGCGCGCCGCGCGGCGGTCGGGTCCGCATTCTGAGCGTCGCCCGGCTCGTGCCGAAGAAGGGCCTCGAGTTTGGGATTCGAGGCGTGGCGGAGCTTCAGAACGCAAATCCGCAGCTCGGGATCGAGTATCGCATTATCGGCGATGGTGAGTTGAAAGGCCGGCTGGGCCGGACCATCGGTGAGCTAGGTGGGAGCCGTAGCATCGAGCTCCTCGGGGCGTTGTCTCGCAGCGAGGTCATGCAATGGATGCACGAGTCGGACATCTTTCTCCTCCCCAGTCTGTTGGAGCAAGCGGGGATGGTGCTCGTGGAGGCACAGGCGTCGGGCATGCCGATCGTGGCTAGCCGTGTGGGTGGCGTGCCCGAGATGGTGCGCGAGGGCAGATCGGCTTTGCTGGTGCCGCCTGGAGACTCGCGAGCCATCACCTTGGCCCTCCAGCGGTTGGTCGATGACCCTGAGCGGTGGGCAGCGATGGGGCATGAGGGGCGGCGCTTCGTGGAAGAACATCACGATCTCGAGGTGCAGAAGGTGCGACTTGCCGAGCTTCTTGCGGTATGAACCGGATGGGACTGGGGGAATCGGTTAAGCCGGCGGTTGACGTGCTCTTCATCGAGAAGAGCTTTGGGCTCTCCGGTTCGACAATGAGCCTTTGCACGCTGCTGGGACATCTCGACGCAGAGGCGTATCGACCTCACGTGGTCGTCTCACGCAGGGAACAAAGGGAGTATCTCCTCCGTCACGTTGGGACTCTGAAAGAAGTGGCGTTAATCACTGAGGCGCGGAGCCTAAAATCCAGCTCCGTAGTAGAGCATCTAGTGAGACTGGTCCAATGGCGTGCCCCGCGTGCGGAGCGGGTTCTGATGTGGCTGATTGCGGTGGGCGATTTTCTGGTCGGCACCATTCCGTATGCCGTTCGTTTGTACAGCTGGGCACGAAGGCGGCGTGTCGTGCTGGTGCACCAGAACAATGGCTTCGACGCTGGCGCGCTCATCGCTGCGCGGCTCCTAGGGGCACCCATGGTTGGATTCCAGCGCGGCGACGAGTGGAATTCATTTCTGGTTCGGAGCTTGGCGGGCTTCGTGGATTGTTACGTCGCCAACTCGGACGCAACGAGGGCCAATCTGCTGTCGCTGCATATCCCGCAAGGCCGGGTGCGGGTTGTGTATCCCCCTATCGACTTTTCGAGGTTCGATTGCGACATGCGGCGGCGCCTGCGCCGTAGGGACTTTGGGATCCCAGAGTCAAGCCGGTGCTTCGGCATCGTAGGGATACTCGTCGAGTGGAAGGGACATGGCGTCTTTCTGCGGGCCGCGCGGCGCGTATTCGAGAGGATGCCTCAGGCGCGGGCTTTCGTCGTCGGCGACACGCCGACTGAACAAGCGCGCTACCGGGTGGAGCTGGAAGAGCTCGCTCGGGAGCTTGGCATCACCGACCGTGTCCGGTTTATCGGCTTCAGGGAGGACATGCCCGAGGTCCTTCAGTTGCTGGACGTCGTGGTTCATGCATCGGTGCGTGCGGAGCCGTTCGGGCGGGTGATCGTTGAGGCCATGGCGATGAAGAAGCCGGTCGTGGCGAGTATGGCAGGAGGTCCAGTCGAGATCGTGGAGAGCGGGTGCAACGGCTTCCTTGTCCCCCCGGGGGACCACGACGGGCTGGCCGACCGGATTCTGGAGCTGCTGTCAGATCCGGAACGTGCTCGGCAAATGGGCGAGGAAGCGTACAGGCGCGCCTGCGATCGGTTCTCGGTTGCCTCTCACATGGAGCAAATTTACGAGGTATACGCGGCGCTCCTGGCGCCCGGTGGCCGAGTCGATGCGATTCCGAGCGGGAGGGCGGTGGCCCGCGAGGTGCGGCGACGGTGAGAATCGGCCGGGACAGGACGACAATCGCTCACTCGTTCATCCTTGCTGGAGCGTGTGTTCTGGTAGCGGCATCCCAGATCGCATTCGCCGCGCCGCCTTTGGGAGGAGTCAGGGACATCGGTGGGGGAGTCAGCACGGACCCCGTCGTGATCGCGGGGCAGGTTCGCTCAGCTGTCCGGCTGGGTAAGTTCGCGGTTGGGCAGCTTGCGGGCCCAGACGCCCTCGAGAGCTTCAATCAGACACACGGGGTTATGAGCGAGATGTACGCCCAAGTCAGGCTGGCAGTCACGGGGATGTACTGGGCGAAGCAGTACGCCAGGTTTCCGGATCCTCTCCTGGACTATGAATCGAAGAGAACGCATGAGGCGTGGGTACAGATCAGAGGCGTCGTGGACAGGCATATCCGCGGTGACTCGCCGGTGATCTCGCCGGGACAGATCCCCGCGGCCATTCACGACCTGAATTCGGCCATAGCGATTCTCGAGCAAGTATTGGAGCTGATGCCTTGAATGCTCTGCGACTTCGCTGGGCCGTGGCCAGCGCTTTCATCCTAGCCACGATCGCGACGCTCCTCGGCGGCACGGTGGGCAGTGGCCTGCTCGGGGGGAGCCTCCTCGATGGCACCTTGAGCGCCGACCCCTGGGGCTGGGCGTCGAATCCGGTCATTGCGGCCGACGACGGTGGAACGCTGTATGCGGCGTGGGCGCAGCACCGGCGGCCCGGTATCTGGGAACTTTCCGCGATCTACGTCAAGAAATGGGCGAACGGGCAGTGGGAGCAACTCGGCGGCAGGATCGGACACGCCCGGGGCCATGCGGGGGCGGGCGCCACCTGGCCAAGCGCCTACGCGCCCTCCATCGCTCTCCTCGGCAAGGCACCCTACGTGGCGTGGTACGAGGGTGGAGGGTATGGCTGGGGAACTCTTAGGGGCGTTCATTTCGGCTCCTCCGCCTTTGTGGCCCACTGGGATGGCGCGAGGTGGGTCGAGGATCCAAATACCGAACAGTTGAATGGAGCCCTGAATACGGACGTCGGCTTGAAGGAAACCGGGTATATCCCATCCGCTCGCCGTCCGAAGCTTGCCGTCGTCAGTGGCCGTCTCTATGCGGCGTGGATCGAGACGCGCGTCATGCCCGGCTCCGGTGTGAGCTACAACGTATTGGTCGTCAAACACTTGCAGGACGGCCGTTGGGTCCAGGACGGGAAAGATCTATGGGAGAGCCGGCAGGTGGGCGATGCGACGATCATCGATCTCGCGATCGCCGACCTCGGAGGTGAGCCGTGGATCGCCTGGTCGGAGTCCAAGCGCAGGGCAGGGTACCGTCCGGCGGCTGTCCGGGTCGCCAGGCTTTCCCTGGGCGATTGGGTCACCGTCGGGGATCGTCTCAATGTCTCGCCCCGAGGGTACGCAAACTATCTCGCGATGGCTGGACTTGCCGGCCGTGCCTATGTGGCTTGGCAGGAGCGCCCGAGTAGCGGGAATAACCGGATTTATGTCAAGCACTGGGACGGGAGCCGGTGGGTGGCTCATGGCGACGCTTTGAACGCGGATCCAGACGCTGGGGAAGCCGGCCGCGCGGCGCTCGTCGGCGACGAGGGGGGCCTGTGGCTGACGTGGCCCGAGGGCCGTCCCGGACAGCGGGCCAAGCTTTACGTAAGGTCCTTCGGCAGCACCGGCTGGAGCGCGCCGCTTGCGGTCCCGCTCAGGGATTCGGAAAGTGGCGCGGCGGACACGCCCGCGCTAGCAATAAGCCGCCGGACGCCATACGTCATCTGGGCGGAAAAGAGCCCGCCGCCAGCTACCAAGCAGATCTACGTGAGGGCGCTCCCATGACCGATCGGGCAGCTAGCGCCGCACGTACGCTCGCCGTCGCCTGTCTGGCCCTTACTTTGTCTGGCACCCAAACGCGACTGGAAGCTCGAGAATTGCCGCCCAATATCTGGGTCAATCTACGGGCCGGAGGCGTGGCTACGGGTAACGGCATCGGGGACGAAGGCTACAACTCCTTTGTCTACACCCCCGCCCTCAGGAAGGCACTGGTCTTTGGGCAATACCATGCGATTAGCGTGAGCGATGGGGAGGACCAGAACGCCCTGCTGGCCTACGATTTCGCTCTGAATCGGTGGGAGCTCCTCGAGGTCACCGAGGCCGCTTGGAGCGAGTTCCTTCCGGGTGTGGGCCATGATCAGGGCAACGTCGCGGTTGACACCTTACACGATCTTTACATCACCAAGGGCAACCAGACGCTGCACGGCAACACCGCCCACACGACGTACGTATACGATCTCAAGGCGGGACGCGGAAAGCGAATGATGCCACCCGTGGAGCCATACATCGGCGAGTCGGCGGCGAGCGCCTTTGATCCGGATCACGATCTCGTCCTGACGACTAAGGGGCCTTCCTGGCTTTACGACCACAATGCCAACGTGTGGACGGAGGTCCCCAACAGTCCCTCGCACCGTATGTCTCCGGGACTTGTTTACGACACGAAGCAGCGGGTCTTCGTCATGTTTGGGGGCAGTGACTCGAGCGAAACGTGGAGCTTCGATGCCGGTACGCGGGTCTGGACGAAGCGAAATCCTCCTGTGTCTCCTCCAGGAAGGACTGCGCCAAACGTGGCCTTCGACAGCGTGAATGGTGTGGCCCTGCTGGTAGGAGGGCACGGGAAGGGCGGTGTCGAGCTGTCGGACGTGTGGGTGTACGAGACAGCCCTCAACCGTTGGAGCGAGTTGCCAGTCTCCGCGCCGCCGGGGATCAATCCCGGGGCCGGCAACAACCTGACGTACGACTCACACCACCAGGTGTTCCTTCTCAAGAGCACCACGGACCTGCGCGACGTTTGGGCATTCAAGTATGTGCCCTCCCGGGTTGGACAATCGCTTCGGGCCGGCAACGGGACGCTCACCAACGACAGGCCTTGGCCAACACCGCCGCCCGTAATTCTTCCACTTGGCTTTGAATCGCCGGCAACTGCCGCTTCCCTGCCGATTGGCCCAGTCGACCTCCCGCTCAGAACATGGGTGGCCCGGCGCCTTCCGCCACATGGTAAGGGCCCGCAGGCGGGGAAGCACATGCGGCTCGCGCACAACCCAGTCAACGGCCGTCTGTATCTCCTCGGCGGCGACTACGCGGGCCTCATCGGCTACGACTCCGGACGCAACGAGGTCTACTCCTACTCGGTCGCGGATGACACGTGGGTGCTGGAATATCCGTATTGCGGGCCGCCCGGCTCGGTCCAGCCCAGCCATCCTGACGAGGTCGGCTGGGTGTACGACACTCTACGCCACATTTTCTGGGTGATCCCCGGCTATATGTCGGCGGCTGCGGAGGACCCGTGCCCGCAGAATCTCGTGCTCGATCGCATCATGACATTCGATCCGATCACGAAGCAGTGGGCGGTTCCCAATCGCACGATGAGCCATCTTAACGGCGGCGTGAAGTTCGCGGTCTATGATCCCGTGACGGACGCCATCATCCGGTTCATCGGGAGCGGCATCCAACACTACGCCATCGCGAGCAACAGGGAGTCAGTGTACCTGTACGACAACGTCCTCCAAGAGGCCAGACTCACGGAGGAGTACGGCGCGATCGATCCCGTCGGGAGGGTGATCTACGTCATCGAGCCGGTGCAGGGCCGGCTCTATCGCTACTGGATCGACCAGCGCCGGCTGGAGTTCGTCGTCAACACTCCGGTGAGCAACCCGGTCCCGCCCGGCGGCGCCGATGACTACTGGCCATGGAACAGCGCCATGCCCATCTGGGATTCGATCAACGGGGTCCTTCTCTGGCCCCGGATTCGGGATTTCTCGACCGCGAACATCACCCTCTACATCTACCACCCGGATACGGGACAGTGGGAAAAGGACGCGATGGTGCAGCCGAACGGGCTGCCCGTCCGGGGGAACACGGCCGTCTTCGACCCGGATCAGAACGTCTTGATGGTGTTGGGTGGGACGTACCCAAGGAACGAGTATCTGTTTCTGTACCGCTACGGAGCCGGCCCGGCAAGGTCCCGGACTGGCGCCGCACGGCCTTAGGGAGGCGGGATGCGCGATTTTCTGGTCACGGGCGTCATTTTCGCTCTGCTGCCGGCCTGCTTCTTTTCGCCATGGATCGGCGTGCTGGTATGGTCGTGGATCGGCTACATGAACCCTCACCGCCTCACGTGGAGCTTCGCCTACACCATGCCGTTCGCCCAAATGGTGGCCATCGCTACGCTGAGTGGACTGCTCTTCACGAAGGACCGGATGCCGCTGCCGAGGAGGCGGGAAGTCTACCTGCTCTTGGCGCTCTGGGGTGTGTTCCTCGCCTCGACGTTCAACGCGCTTCATCCGGATCCCGCGTGGGAGCAGCTGACCAAGGTGTCGAAGATCTTGCTCATGACCTTCGTGACGCTTCTGCTCTTCCAGGATCGGCGGAAGCTGCGTGTCCTATTCTACGTGATCGCGCTGTCGATCGGGTTCTTTGGGCTCAAGGGCGGAATTTGGGCCGTAGCCACGGGCGGTGCCAATAGCGTCCTTGGACCGCCAGACTCGTTCATCGAGGGCAATACGGACCTGGGTCTGGCGCTCAACATGGTGTTGCCTATCCTGCTGCTCCTGAGTCGGGACGAAAGGCGCCCGTGGCTCCGATATCTCCTCCGGGCCACGTTCGGGTTCTCGATCATCGCGGTCCTCTTCACGTACTCACGGGGCGCGGTCCTGGGACTGGCGGTCGTCCTGCCCCTCATGCTTCTCAAGAGCCGGATAAGGCTCGCGATTATTCCGTTGGCGCTCGTTGCGGCGCTGTTCGGAAAACCGCTGATCGAGTCGGTGATGCCGGCACCATGGCTCGAGCGCATGGGAACGATCGGGACTCCCGAGGAAGACGCGTCTGCTAGCATGCGCCTCAACGCCTGGAGGGTCGCGTATCTACTCGCATGGGACCACCCGTTTCTCGGAGCGGGATTCAGGCCCTTCTCACCAGAGGTTTATTCGAGGTACTCGCCGGACGAACGGTGGAACGACAATCAGGACGCGCACAGCATCTATCTGCAGGTCCTGGCGGAACATGGTTTCACCGGCTTGGCCCTCTACGGCGGCCTGATTCTGTCTACGCTGCTGAGCCTGAGACACATAGTGCGGAGGTCACGGCGAGACCCGGGGGGGGGGAGGTGGTTGGGCGATGCAGCCCGAGCGCTGGAGGTGAGCCTAGCGGGGTTCTTGGTGAGTGGTACGTTTCTGAGCATTTCGTACTTCGATCTCTTCTTCCATGTCGTCGCCATGACGACGATCTTGCGGCTTCTCCTTGACCAGCAGACGGCAGAGTCCAGCCGGGGCACTGTTCCGGCGGCCATCAGGCAGGACCTCGTGAGGCGTTGAACGATGTGTGGGATCGCGGGTGTCCTCAGGCAGGACGGAAAGCCCGTAGGGGAGCAGCTCCTGCGGGCGATGACCTCAATCCTCGCTCACCGCGGGCCGGATGGGGAGGGTTATCTGATTCGGAGGCCTGTCGGGCTGGGCCACCGGCGGCTTGCGATCATCGATCTCGTCAGCGGCCATCAACCCATGGCGAACGAGGACGGGTCTGTGGCGCTGGTGTTCAACGGAGAGATCTATAACTTCCGCGAGCTGCGCCGGGAACTCGAGGTCCACGGGCATGTCTTCCGGACCACTTCGGACAGCGAGGTTATTCTGCGCGCGTACGAGGCATACGGGGTGGAGTGTCTCGGCCGGCTCAGGGGCATGTTCGCCTTCGCCATTTGGGACGGACGGCGCCGACGCCTGTTCCTCGCTCGCGACCGGGTCGGGATCAAGCCGCTCGTCTATGCCTGGGACGGGCGGCGACTCCTCTTCGCCTCCGAGCTCAAAGCGATCCTTCAGGATCCGTCGGTGCCGAGAGACCTGGACTGGGAGGCTCTGAGGGACTACCTGACCTTCTCGTACATTCCCAGCCCACGGACGATCTTTCGCGGGATCCGCAAACTCGCCCCGGCGTCGTACCTGGTGCTCGATCTGGATCGCGGTGAGCCCGAGGTCCGGCGTTACTGGGACCTCCAGTTCCTCCCGGACGAAACTCGCACAGAGGCGGAGTGGGTCGAAGGCCTCCGCTGGCGTCTCCAGGACTCGGTCCGAAGCCATCTCGTGAGCGACGTGCCGATCGGTGCCTTTCTGAGCGGGGGAATGGATTCGAGCACGGTGGTCGCGCTCATGTCGCAGGAGGTGGGGGAGCCGGTCCGCACGTTCTCGATCGGCTTCGACGAGGCGGATTTCGACGAGCTCCGGTATGCCAGAGCCGTGGCTCGTCGTTACGGGACCGATCACTATGAGTTTGTGGTGAAACCGGATGCTCTCGAAGCAATGCCGCGCCTCATGTGGCAGTTCGACGAGCCCTTCGCCGACAGCTCCGCGGTTCCGACCTATTACGTATCCAAGATCACCCGGGAACATGTGACGGTGGCGCTGTCGGGCGACGGAGGGGACGAGAACTTCGCTGGCTATGGGCGCTACTTGCAGGCGCTGAGGTGGCACGAGCGCCTGGACCATCCGCTGGGTGCCATAGCACGGCCGCTCTTTCGACTGGCGGCCAGCCTGCTTGCCCCGGGCGCCCGGGGACGAGGATACCTGGAGCTGTTGGGCTCGGAACCGACCGAGCGCTACTTCCGGATGGTCACGTATCAACGGACGGGGACACTCCGCCGGCTTCTCACCCCGGACGCGCAAGCTCACGTCGCACCGATTGTGACTCCGGCGCTGTTTCGCCAACTTGTCCGGGAGGGGCGGGCCTCCGACTACCTGGCGACGCTCCAGTATCTGGACGTCCGGACCTACCTCCCCGAGGACATCCTCACCAAGATCGATCGGACCAGCATGCTGGTCTCGCTCGAGACCCGGGTGCCGCTCTTGGATCACCTCCTCATGGAGTACGTGGCGAGAATGCCGAGCCGACTCAAGCTGCGAAACGGCGCTGGCAAGGCAGTGCTCAAAGGGGTCATGGCGGAGGACCTGCCGAGCGAGATTCTCGGGCGACGCAAGATGGGGTTCGGCGTGCCGATCGGGACGTGGTTTCGGCGAGAGCTGGCCGGATACGCTCGCGAGATCCTCGTCGACAGGCGGACCCGCCAGCGAGGGCTCATCAATGCCCACGCCGTGGAGGCCCTGCTGGAGGAACATCGCACCGGCAAGCGCGAGCGGTCCAGTCAGATCTGGCTCTTGCTCTGTCTTGAGGAGTGGGCTCGTCGGTGGTGGGACCGGTGAGGCGGCTTCACGTCGTGCACGTTCTCCACTCGCTCGACGTCGGCGGCACGGAAAACGGCGTTGTGAACCTCATGACTGCCCTCGACGAAGGCTTCAGGCACACCGTCATTGCAATGACCTCGGTGGGACGGATGGCGGCGCGCCTCCCTGCGGGTGTGACCACCATCTCCTTGGGCAAGCGGGTCGGGATCGACCTCCATGCACTGACGAGATTGGCTGCGCTTATTCGGCGCCTGGAGCCCGACATCGTTCACTCGCGCAACTGGGGGGCATTCGACGCGGTGCTCGCGGGCAGGCTGGCTGGGGCCCCCGTCATCGTTCACGGCGAGCACGGGCGCGAGGCCGGCGACCCGTGGGGTCTGAATGGTTGGCGAAATCGCCTGCGTCGCTGCTCGGCTCCGCTGGTGAACCGGTTCGTCACCGTCTCCTGCGACCTCCGCCGCTGGCTGGTCGAGACCGTCGGCATCCCGGCGACGAAAGTTGAAACGATCCACAATGGCGTCGACGTGAACCGCTTTTCTGAAGAGGCTCGCGACGCAGGTCGTCGGGCTCTCGGCTTGCCTCCCGGCGTCACCGTGATCGGCACCGTAGGACGACTCGACCCGGTCAAGGACCAGCTCGGCCTGATCGAGGCCTTTACTCGGCTCGACCACCGGGGCCGGACGCTGGCGCTCGTCATCGTTGGTGAAGGTCCCTGCCGGACCAGCCTCGAGACGCGGGCGCAGCAGCCAGACGTCGCAGGCCGCGTGCATCTCTGCGGGGAGCGATCAGATGTCCCGCTCCTGCTCAAAGGTGTTGACATCTTCGCGCTTCCGTCCATCGCCGAAGGGATCTCGAACACGGTGCTCGAGGCGATGGCGACCGGCTTGCCCGTCGTCGCCACGCGGACCGGCGGGAATCCGGAGGTGGTGGAGGATGGGGTGACAGGAACGCTCGTGCCGGTTGGTGACCGGCAGGCACTTGCTCGTGCCTTGGAAGCCTACGTCGCTGACCCCCATCTCATGACGGCGCACGGCAAGGCCGGACGGCAGCGGGCCACGCAGGAGTTCGGACTCGAACGCATGGCCGGATGCTACCGCCATCTCTACCTGGACCTTGCCAGAGGTAATTTTCGATGATGGGGATCCTGGACCGGCGACAGAAGTGCCGCAAACTGATCCAGCGATACTACCGGGGCCCATCGCGCGAGGAGCTCCTCGATTCGACGGCCGCCGCACTCGCCCGACCCTCGGACGTCCTTCTGGACGCCGGATGCGGTGCTGACTTCCCGCTCCTCTCGCGCTACGGCCCGAAGGTTGCGTTCGCAGTCGGCGTCGACTTATGCTCTCCGGCCCCGAACGTGCTCGGGCGCACGAAGGTGATCGTCGGCAACCTCGAATCCCTCCCGATACGGAGTCAGAGCGTCGATCTGATTGTCTCGCGCTCTGTCGTCGAGCACCTCGATCACCCCGTCGAGACCTTTAAAGAATTCGGCAGGGTGCTCCGCTCCGGTGGACGACTCGTCTTCACGACGCCGAACAAATATTACTACTCGTGTCTCGTTGCTCTGCTCACCCCTGGGTGGCTCAAAGACGTGTATTTCCAGAAGGTGTTTGGCGGCGATGCGTACGCTCACTTTCCCGTCCGCTATCGCGCGAACACGGCTCGGGCCTCCCGGGACCTTGCTCGCGTCACCGGCTTCGAGCTGACCCGCACCGAGGCTATCGAGCACTACCCGTACTACCTGATGTTCTCGCCTGCCCTGTTCCGCCTGGGGATCCTTTACGACGAGATCGTCCGGGCGCTCGGGTTCACTCAGCTTCAGAGCACGTGGCTCGTGGTGATGGAGAAGAAGTAGGGATGTGTGGCATCGCGGGGATAGTCCACGCCGACCCGGGGTTCCCGGTGTCCCGTGAGCTGCTGGGCCGCATGACTGATGCCATGGCTCACCGGGGGCCGGACGCCGAGAGTGTTCACCTGTGGCGTGGAGCCGGTTTCGGCCACCGGCGGCTCAGCATCATCGACCTTGCCACGGGTGATCAGCCAATGTTCAACGAGGACCGCACGAAGGCGGTAATCCTCAACGGAGAGATCTACAATTTCCCCGAGCTGCGGTCGGAGCTGGAGGGCCGCGGTCACCGATTCACCACCCGCGCAGACACCGAGGTGATCGTCCATGCTTACGAGGAGTTCGGAGTGGGCTGCGTGGCTCGGTTGCGAGGGATGTTTGCGTTCGCGCTCTGGGATGAGCCGGAGCGACGGCTCCTGCTGGCGCGGGATCGGGTGGGTAAGAAGCCACTCTACTACACGCATGCCGGCGAGCGCCTCTGTTTTGCCTCGGAGCTGAAAGCACTGCTCCAGGATGCGAGCCTCAAGCGGGGTGTCAGCGCGGAATCGCTCGATGACTACTTCTCGTTCGGCGCAGTCCAGGCACCAGCCACCATCTTTCAGGGGGTCATCCAGCTCCCGCCCGGCCATTACCTCGTTTGGGAGCGCGGCGCGCCACGAATCGCCGAGTACTGGGACGTTCCCCGAGGTGAGGTGGTGCGTCGCAGTGAAGTCGAAACTGTAGAGGCGTTCGCCGAGGTCTTCGCCGACGCCGTTCGCGTGCGGCTCGTCAGCGACGTTCCCCTGGGCGCGTTCCTGAGCGGCGGCGTGGACTCGAGTGCCGTGGTGGACATGATGGCGCGTCTGTCGAACTGGCCGGTGGTGACGACCAGCGTCGGCTTCTCCGAGCGGGCTTTCAGCGAGCTCGGCCATGCGCGAGCGGTAGCCACCGCCGTGGGCGCCGAGCACCACGAGGTCCTCGTGGAGCCGCGGGCAGTCGACGTGCTCCCGCGGCTCGTCTGGCATCTGGACGAACCCTTCGCAGATTCGTCGGCCCTTCCCACGTACTATGTGTCTCGAGCGGCGCGCGAGCAGGTCACCGTGGCCCTCTCGGGTGACGGTGGCGATGAGGTCTTCGCGGGGTATCAGCGTCGCTATGGCTTTCACCGCTGGGAGGCGCGCCTCCGTCGATGGCTACCGACCTCCGTTCGGACAGGCGTCATGGCTCCGCTCGGGGCGGTCTACCCAAAGGCGGACTGGCTGCCGCGTCCCCTCCGGGCCCGCTACTTCCTTCAGAATCTCGGCACGACACCGGAGCGCGCGTACTTCTCGGATCTCTCGCTCTTCCGGGACGACGAGAAGGCCCGGCTGCTCTCCGCCGATTTCAGAAGTGAGCTCGCCGACCACGATCCCTTCACGGCCTTCGCCCGCCACTTCGAGAGGGTCCGCGGGCTCGACTCGCTGAGTCAACTCCTCTACGTTGACCTGAAGACTTGGCTGGCCAACGACATCCTCGTGAAGGTCGACCGGATGAGCATGGCGAACTCGCTCGAGGTCCGTGCCCCGCTCCTCGACCACAAGGTCATCGAGTTTGCCGCCACTGTGCCGCCCGATCTGAAGTACCGAGGGCGCACTTCGAAGTACCTTCTGAAGCGTCATCTGGAAGGGCGCGTGCCGCGGTCTGTGATCCACCGGCCGAAGCAGGGGTTCGAGATCCCGCTGGCGAGCTGGCTCCGCGGCGAGTTGCGAGAGATGGCGGCGGATCTGCTCCTCTCTCCGCGATCGCTCGCGCGCGGATATGTGCGGCCCGAGGGAGTGCGCCGGCTCTGGCAGGATCATCAGACCAGAGTGCGGGATCACTCGGCCCGAATCTGGGCGCTCATCGTCCTCGAATTGTGGCACCGCTCGTTCGTGGATGAGGCGCCCGGGCAAGGAGCCCCGAGGTCATGACGATCTTCGAGGCAGAGTGGCGCGCCCGTTTCGAACGCTTTGGCCGCAGCTACGCGGAGGAGCATTTTGTCTCGGGCTGGTCCCCCGCGGGGCTCGCGCGCCGTTTCAGCCTGTTCGAGCAGTTGATTGGCCATCTCGCGCTCCCAGTGGGCTCCCGCGTCCTGGAGCTAGGATGCGGGGCCGGCACCTACGTGCGTCGCCTGGCAGAACTGGGCCATTCTGTGGTCGGCATCGATTATGCGCTCCCGAGCCTCGGCCGCGCCGTTGAAGCCGATCCGGGCCGAAAAGGCCGATACCTGGCGGCGGATGGTCACGAACTGCCGTTTACGCCCGAGTGCTTCGATCTGGTCGTCTGCATCGGGGTGCTCCAGGCGGTAAGCCGACCCGGGCCGTTGCTGGACGAGATGATCCGAGTCCTGCGCCCGGAGGGGCTCCTCGTGGTGGAGGCGCTCAACGCACTGGAAATTCCGGCGCTCGCCCGGCGACTCTCGGAGATCGCCGGAGGCCGGCGCTCACGGGTCCGGCATGACTCGCCGTTTGAAGTTTGCCGGGCGCTTGAGCAACGGAAGATCCGTCACCTGCGGCGTGTTGGCGTCTACCTTCTGCCGCGCCGCTTCCCGCGGCTAGGGCGGATCCTGGACAGTCGGGGGCTGATCCGGCTCATCGAGATGGTTCCCGGCGGCTCGCTCGTGATGGCCCACGCGTTCTGGTACGTGGGGCGGAAGTCGTCATGACGATTCTGCATATCCTGGATCACTCGGTCCCGCTCGCCAGCGGCTACAGCTTCCGCAGCCGGAACCTGGTCAGGTTCCAGCAACAGGTCGGACTCCGGCCGGTCGTCCTGACCTCCCCCCGACAGGGGAGTGAACGGGATGGTGCCGACACGCTGGAGGGCGTCCGCCATTACCGGACTGGCCCTGTCGGAGGGCGGCTATCGTGGCTCCGCGAGGTCCGACAGATGGGACGCATGGCGATGCGCATCGCGGCGGTCGCCCGTAGCGAGCGCGCCTCGTTCCTCCATGCGCACTCGCCGCTGCTCAACGGTCTCCCGGCGCTCTGGGCGGGCCGCCGCCTCGGACTTCCGGTCATCTACGAGGCCCGGGCGTTTTGGGAAGACGCCGCCGTCGACCATGGAACGGTTCGCCAGGGATCGCTTCGCTACCGCCTCATCCGGCTCGTGGAGACCTGGCTCTTCCGCAAGGCCGACCGGGTCGTCACGATCTGCGAGGGAATGCGCAAGGAGATCGTGCGGCGGGGCGTGGACGCGGCGCGCGTCGCCGTCGTTCCCAACGGAGTCGACGTGGACGTGTTTCGGCCACGTTCCCGGAGCGAGAGCCTGGCCAAGAGGATCGGGCTGAACGGAGGTCCAGTCTTCGGCTTCATCGGGTCCTTCTACCGCTACGAGGGACTCCGCTTCTTGATCGACTCGATCCCGGCGATCCGCGAGGCTCTCGTCGGCGCCAGGGTGCTGCTGGTCGGGGGAGGGGAAGAAGATGCCGCGCTCCGGACCGCGGCGGCGTGTCTGGGCGATACCGTGGTTTTCGTTGGGCAGGTGCCCCACCAGCGGGTCAGCGAGTTCCTTTCGGTGATGGACGTCTTCGTGTGCCCGCGCCGACGGATCCGCCTGACCGAGTTGGTGACACCTCTCAAGCCGCTGGAGGCGATGGCCATGGGGAGGCCGGTGTTGGCCAGCGACGTGGGAGGGCACCGGGAGTTGATCCGGCACGAGGCTACCGGTCTGCTCTTCCCCGCGGAGAGTCAGCGGGCCTTCGTCGCCCAGGCGACGCGCGTCGGCGCCGATCCGCTTCTTCGGAAGGCGCTCGGCGAGACTGCCCGCAGTTACGTGCTGGGAGAACGCAGTTGGGACCGAGTGGTCCCGATGTACTTGCGAATCTACTCAGAACTTGCATGAGGTGACCGTGCGAGTCCTCGTACTGAGCTCGGTCTTTCCGAATCCGAGACAGCCGGCTCTGGGGGTGTTCATCCGGCAGCGCGCGCGGCTGGTGGCCCGCCACTGCGAGCTCAGGGTGGTGGCGCCGATACCCTGGTTCCCGCTCAACGGCCTGATCCGCGGCCCTCACGTGACAGGGGTTCCGGCGTTCGAGATGCAGCAGGGCCTCTCTGTGTATCATCCCCGGTTCTTCTGCGTTCCCCGGTATCTCAAGTGGCTCGACGCGCTGCTCTACGCAGGCTCACTCCTTGCCTTCGTGGTTCGCCTCCGCCGGGAGTTTCCGTTCGATCTGATCGACGCCCACTTCGTGTATCCGGATGGGGCGGCCGCCGTCATGTTGGGCAAGGTGCTTCGCATCCCGGTCCTCATAACGGTGCGCGGGAGCATCGTCCGGCTCTCAGGCTACCCCCTTCATCGTCCCCAGATCGGCTGGGCACTTCGGCGGGCCAGCGGCATTGTGGCGGTCAGCCAGTCACTCAAACACGTCGCGATGCAGCTGGAGATCCCAGCACACGAGATTCGCGTGATTCCCAATGGCGTGGACACCAAGCAATTTCATCCCTCGGACCGTGCCGCGGCTCGAGCGGCGTGCGGGCTTGCGGTCGACCGAACGATCCTCCTCGCCGTCGGCGGGATCTACGATGGCAAGGGACACCACCTTGTCGTAGACGCGCTTGCGGGTCTTGTCACTCGCCACCCCAACCTACTCTACGTCATCGTTGGTGCAGAGCGCCCGGGGGACAGCTACCGAAGGAATCTCGAACGGATGATTGCGGCCCGCGGTCTCGTGGAGCATGTTTTCATCGCCGGCCCGCGCCCTCATGACGAGCTCCCCCGGTGGTATGCGGCAGCTGATCTCTTCTGCCTGGCGACGCGCTCGGAAGGGTGGGCGAATGTTCTGCTCGAGGCCATGGCCAGCGGAGTTCCTGTGGTGACGACAGACGCAGGCGGGAATGCCGAGATCGTGCGCGACGGGCGTGACGGGCTCCTCGTCCGATTCGGCGACGCGCGCGGGCTGGCCTCGGCCATCGAGGAGGCACTGGGCCGGCAGTGGGACCGTGACGCCACGGTCGCCTACGCCCGGGGCTTGAGCTGGGAGCGCGCTGCAGAGACTGTGCTCGAGGAGTTCCGGCGTCTCGTGCCCGTAGCCCCGAGCGAGGTTCGCGTGGGGCAGGCCATCGACTACTCACCCCGAAACAACGCATGATTGCGCGTCTCTTGACGAACAGGCTCTTCCGGACCGAGGCGCGCCGTGCGCTGCTTCGTGACGCCCTCGGATGGCATGGCCCCGCCCTCTCCACGCGCAGCCATCTCGAAGAGGTCGCTCGATGGATCCTCCGGGCGCAGGCCGCAACCCCCGACGACGGTGTTTCGGGCGGGTACTCATTTGAGGATGGCTGGATCGCTTCCTACCCAGAAACCACCGGTTACATCATTCCGACCCTGCTGACCTACGCGGACTACTCGGGCGACCGGGAATACGCAAGGCGGAGCCTCGCCATGGCCGAATGGGAACTCACCGTGCAGCACCCGGGTGGCGGGTTCCCCGGTCATTTCGTCGATCGGCCACACCCGCCGGTCGTGTTCAATACCGGACAGGTCATCTTCGGACTCCTCGCGGCGCACGAGGCGTCGAAAGACCGGCGGTACCTGGAGGGGGCCGTCCGCGCGGCCAACTGGCTGGTGCGCGTCCAGGACGATGATGGGGCGTGGCGGCGTCACGAGTACCGGGACACACTGCACGCCTATAACACGCGCACCGCCTGGGCGTTGGTCGAGGTCGGACTCGTGTCGGGCGACGACAGATTCGTCTTCGCGGGTAGACGGAACCTGGACTGGGCGCTGTCGCAGCAGGAGCCCGACGGCTGGTTCCGCCACTGTGGGTTCTACGCTGGAGAGGATGCCTTTCTGCACACGATTGCCTACACCACTCAAGGACTTCTTGAGGGCGGACTCCGGCTCGACCGGTTGGATCACGTCTCCGCGGCGTCGCGTGCCTGCCGGGCGGTCCTCGCGCATCTCACAGCGGAGGGTTTCATACCCGGCCGGTTCGGACCTGGATGGAAACCCACGGCTCGGTACTCCTGCTTGACGGGGAACGCCCAGATCGCGGCCCAGTGGTTTCGCCTCTATGACATCTTGCGAGTTCCGGCGTTCCTTGATGGTGGCCGGCGCGCCACCGGTTTTCTCAAGAGGCTGCAGGACTGCCGCACCGAGAACCTGAACATCAGGGGAGCCGTGAAGGGCTCGCATCCGATCTGGGGGCGGTACGCGTTCGGAAGCTACCCAAACTGGGCCGCAAAGTTCTTCATGGACGCCCTCCTGATGGAGGAGGCCGTCCTCGCCGGTGACGTGACATGCATCCGCTGCTGGTGAAGAAGATCCTGTTCCCGGCGCATGAGTGGCTACTCGGCAAGCGGACGCTGGCCCGGCTGTTCGACCTCGATCGGACGCAGTGGTTGGCGCCTGCTGCGCTGGAGGAGTACCGGTTCGAAAGGCTCAGGCGACTGCTCGAGTATGCGTACGCCTATGTTCCCTATTACCGGCGTGTTTTTGACGAGCACGAAGTTCCGCCTCGTCGCGTGCAATCCTTCTCCGACCTTCGCCGCGTGCCCTATCTGACCCGGGAGATGGTACGTGCCCACCAAGGAGAGCTCAGGCCTCGCGTGCCGGTTCGTGGTGCGCGACCATTCAGCACGGGCGGCTCCACTGGAAGCCCGGTAACGGTCTTCATCGACATGGAACGCATGGCGTTCTCGGACGCCTCGCGCCTTCGGGCTCACCGCTGGTTCGGGTTAGAGATCGGCGTGCGCGAGATCGCGCTGTGGGGCTCTGTGCGAGACTTGAGTCGCCAGGGAGCCCTCCGCGTGCTGCGTGATCGGCTGTTGAACTATCGAACCCTGTCCGCCTTCGACTTGGGCGAGCGGGCTTTGGGCGCGTATGCTCGGCTGCTTGACCGCTTCCGACCTGCGAAAATATACGGCTACGCCAGTGCGATCACACTGCTCAGTCAGTATCTGAGTCGCCGAGGGCTCACCCGGGCCGCGCGGTCCCTCCGGGCGGTGTTCTCGACCGCAGAGCCGCTGTTCGGTTATCAGCGAGCTCTGATCCGAGAGGGGCTCGGGTGCGTGGTAGCCGAGGAATATGGGTCACGCGATGCGGGCTTGATCGCCAACGAGTGCCCAGCGGGAGGCCTCCACGTGAACGCGGAGGGTATTCACGCCGAGGTGCTCGGTCCGAGCGGCGAGGCCGGTGAACTCGTGATTACCAATTTCGACACCCCTGCGATGCCGATCATTCGCTACCGCACGCAGGACATCGGGGTTCTTGGCCGTGCCGGATGCCGCTGTGGCCGAACGCTACCAGTCCTCGCTGGTATCCAGGGTCGAAGCACTGACTTCCTTGTGACTCCTGATGGTCGGGTGCTTCACGCGCTGGCAGCGATTTACATTCTCCGCGAGATTCCTGGAGTCCAGGAGTTTCAGATTCTGCAGGAATCACTGAACCGCGTCATCGTCCACGTCGTCCCGTGCGTTACGTTCGGGGAGGGCCAGTTGGGCGCGATCAGGGCAGCGATGCAGGGTCTGATGGGCCCCGGCGTTCTCGTCGATGTCGTGAGCACAAGCTGCATCGATCGGCCGGTATCCGGGAAGCATCGATATGTAATCTCTGCGGTGGCCGACGCGTACTTGGGCGCGATGCTGGAAAGAGTGGCGCGATGAGCCGAGTCGTACTCCTCACTCGACCGTCGAACTGGCAGGGGGTGCTCACACTTCGAGAGTGCTCGCGGCAAGGTCTTGCCGTGTCGGGCGTGATCCTCGAGCCGAAGGGGTTAGGCGAGAGGCTGAGAAGGCTGTGGAAGTTCCTAAAGCTCAACGGTCCGGCAGATACGGCACGCAAAATCTGGCACACGGTGCTGTCGGATAGACGCTTCCGACGGGAAGTGAAGCGGGTCTATCGAGACGATGTGCCATCCAGCGTCCGAGACATTGGATCTCTTCTCGGCATGCCGGTTTACGAAGTCGGTTCCCATAACGACCAGCAGTGTGAGCAGCTTCTGGAAGAGCTTTCGGCCGACTTCATATTGCTGGCCGGCACGTGCATCATCAAGCCGCATATCCTCAAACAAGCACGACTCGGATGTCTCAACGCCCATACAGGGTGGCTTCCGGACTATCGCGGCGTTCACGCCAACCTGTGGTCGCTCCTTGAGGGGGGAAGGCTCGGTGTCACGGTCCATTATGTGGATCCTGGTGTTGACACGGGGCCGATTCTCCTTCGTGAGGAGCTGCGGGTCGTCCCGGGAGATACCCTCGAGACCATCGAGCTGCGGACCGCGGAGCTCTGCGCGCGAATGATGGTCGACACCATCAAGGCGATCGAGAACGGGGCGGCCGTTCCTTGCCCCCAGCGCTTGGGTGAGGGCCGCTGTTACCGGGCCCTTCCGTTTCGCAAGGAACAGGAGGTCCGTCGGCTTCTCAAACGGATGGCGCGGGCAGGCGTGGCTAATGGACAGGCGTCATGAATGTCTCTAGCTCTCCGCCGCCACAGTGGGACCGGATGGTCGCCGCACCATGCCAACTCACCGGTTTTGCGGCCGCCATGACGACTATGGGATACCACCCCCTCTATCTCTTCGAGGGCGATCAGCGCGCCCTGGCGCTGGTAAGGGGATGGACCCGCGGAGTTCGACGTGTGATCGCGCGGGCCAATCTGTTCGCTGCTGGTGTGGACGGGGGCTTTGTCACACGGGCAGTGGAGGCCATGGCGCAGCTCGGTGTGTCCTACGTGAGAGTGGGGGATTCGATGTGGGGGCTCGGCAAGTCCGAAACGACGAACGCTTCGCACGGTGCGCGAACTACGGTCATCCAACGTCATACATTCGTTCTGGATCTGGCGCAGAGCGAGGAGATGCTGCTGAGGAACCAAGGACCCAGTGTGCGCACCTCAGTGCGAAAAGCCGAGAGGGCCGGCGTGGAGGTTCGGGAGATCACCACGAGCGCGGACCTCGAGGCGTACTGCGCGTTGGCGAGGGGGACCTCCGCTAGAGTCCGAAGCGTGAGCGCGTATACGGATTTCCCGACCAGCTTCTTCACGGAGTTGTTCAAGCGCATGACGGGAACGGGGGCGGCAAAGTTTTACCTGGCTTGTATCGATGCTACCCCCGTGGCGGGAGCCATCTTTCTATGCTCGAAGGAAAGGATGCTGTATTTCGCGGGGGCCTCGACCCGTGACCGAGCGTACACGGCTCTTCAAGCGCCGACTGCCGTGCTCTGGCACGCGATTCGGGGGGCCAAGCGCCTCGGACTGAGCCGCTTCGACTTCGGAGGTTGCACACCCACGGAGGATCCGCGGGATCCGCGCTATGGGGTGTACGCATTCAAGAGGCGGTGGGGAGGGGACCTGGAGACGTTCTACAACCTCGAGGTTGTCGTGGCACCGGCGCTGGTATGGTTCCAGGACCGCGTGCTATCGCCTCTCTGGAACCGTGTGCATCCCTTCTACTTTAGGCTCCTTGAGCTCAGGAAGGCGCTCCCATGATCGTTCTCCAGGGAGTCGTCTTCCTTCTAGCGGCCACCAGCGCCCTCGCCCTCGCAGCCGCGGTTCTCGCGCAGCGGGGTCCGAGGTCCGTTCACTGGAGTTTTGCGGCCGGAATGGTCGGGTTCGCCGTCGAGCAAATCGCTGGGTTCATGCTGGCAACGGTCACGGAGACGCCCGCTGATCACTTGCTGTGGCTCAGAATCAGCGCGGTCGCGGGGCTCTTGCTGACGGTGCCCTGGACCGTATTTGTAGCCGCTCTGTGCCATCCGGGTGCGGAACGGATCGGTTTCGGTTGGCGCCTGGCGCTCGGCGCTCTGTGCGCCCTCGGCCTGGCCGGCGGAGTGGCTGTCCTCCTGTGGCCGAGCTTTGAGCTATTCGATGCTCCGGGGAGGTTCCTGGCAGCGCGCCTGAGTGTGATCGGACATGCGGCCAGCGTCGTGCGGCTTTTAGCCACGGTCGGGATACTCGCCGCTCTGGAGGGGTGCCTCAGGCGGTCGAGGGGGACGACCCGGTGGCGTCTGAAATACCTCCTGCTCGGGCTGGGCGGGATCTTCCTCGTCCGGTTCTACCTGTTAAGCCACGAGCTGCTTTTCAAGGTCGTGATGGTCGACTACTTGACCACGGGTGCGGTGACGCTTTTTGTAGGCAACTTGCTCGTGGGCGCTTCGCTCGCCCGGGGTCGACTCGCGATAGCCGATCTGACTGTGTCGCGTCAGCTGGTGTATCGGTCCATGGTCGTCGGTGTCCTCGGGTGCTATCTCCTCGTCATAGGCGCGCTCGGCTGGCTCCTCAACACGCTGGGCATCCGGCAGGAGCTCTTCTGGGGCTCGCTCGTCGTCTTCGTCTCGGCCCTGGGCCTGGCGGCGATCCTGCTTTCTGGCGAGGTCCGCCGGCGAGTGAAGCGCTTCGTCGGGCTCCACTTCTACCGGAGCAAGTACGACTATCAGGAACAGTGGTCGCGCTTCACGAAACGTCTTGGGTCGCGGCTCACCTTGGAGGCGCTTGCGCCAGAGCTGGTGAACGCAGCCTGTGAGGCGGTCGGGGCGACGTCCAGCGCCCTCTATCTGGCCGACGAGCGAGACGGGCGGTACCACCTCGTAGCGGCGGCAGGGACCCGTGGGCTGCCGGCGAGGCTCGCGGCTGAGTCCCCCCTCCTTGCGCGAGTCAGGGCAGAGCAGACACCGGTGCGGTTGGGGAACGGTGGCGGGACGCTTGAGCGTCTCGGCGGACGCGCGCTGGCGGAAACTCTTCCTGACGCGGTGGTCGCGGTGCCGCTTCCCTGGCAGGGGCGGTTGACCGGCGTCATGCTGCTCGGGCCGGAGCGAACAGGCGCGACTTACGTTCCCGAGGACTTCGAGTTCCTCGCGACCGTGGGGGAGCAGGCTGCCGGGGCTCTCGTAACGGCGCAGCTCTCCGAGCGCCTGGTCCAATCTCGGGAGTTCGAAGCGTTCAACCGTCTAACGACGTTCGTGGTACACGATCTGAAGAATTCGATCTCGGCGCTGTCCATGCTGAGTCAGAACGCCCTCGCTCACTTCGACGACCCCGAGTTCCAGCGTGACGCGGTTCGCACCCTGTCTCGGACGGTCGACCGGATGAAGGCCCTGCTGAGCCGCCTGAGCGCGACCCCGGTCCCCGACTCGGCACAGCGGCAGCTAGAGGTGGTCGACCTCGTGGCGCTTGTCCATGCGGCGACCGACCCGTTGGCGAAGAACCCGAAGGTGAGTCTCGTCACCGACCTCGCCCCGGTGGACGCGGTCCGTGGCGACCGTGATGCGCTCCTGCGGGTGATCCAGAACCTGGTCACCAACGCAGGGGAGGCGCTCAACGGGGAGGGCATCGTGACGGTGCGCACTTACGAGGACCAAGGGTGGACGGTCGTCTCGGTCGCAGACACGGGCTCCGGCATCCCGGAGGAGTTTCTCCGAAACTCGCTCTTCGTGCCGTTCCGCTCGACCAAGAAGGGCGGCTGGGGAATCGGCCTCTACCAGTCAAAGCTGATCGTCGAGGCGCACGGCGGGACGATGGAGGTGGCGAGCAAGCTCGGTGAGGGAACGACCTTTTGGGTTCGGCTCCCTGTCAAGCACTCGCGAAAGGGGGTGGCGAGCGCGTGAAGCTCATGACTGTGTGCGCTCCGTCGACTCGGTTGATCTGGTTGTCGCTCGGGCTTCCCGGCCTGGCGGCCGTCGGCCTCTACGGTCCCCTCTTCCCCGCGATCGTCCGCGAGTGGGCCGAATTCCCGAACCTCTCGCACGGCTTCGCGATCCCGCTCATCGCCGCCTACTTGCTCTGGGCACGCCGGGACCGCCTTCAGACCATCCTGCTGGAGCCGTCGCTCTGGGGGCTGCCCGTGGTGGTTGCGGGGCTTGGGGCGCTTGTCGTCGGGGTCCAGGGTGGCGAGCTTTTTCTGGCGCGGGTCTCGTTTCCCGTAACGCTGCTCGGGTTGACGCTGTTTCTGGCGGGCCCGAAGGTCATCCGGGAGACCTGGATCGGAATTGGATACCTCGCCTTCATGATCCCGCTCCCCTGGGTAACCGTGAAGCTGATTACCTACCGGTCGCGGATTTTGGACGCGGCGGCCTCCGCGGAGGCTCTAGGATGGCTGGGCGTGCCGGTCTACCGCGAGGGCGTGTTCCTCCACCTCCCGAACATAACGCTGGAGGTGGCCGACGTTTGCAGCAGTATCCCGGCCATCGCGGCACTCCTCGCTCTCGGCGTCGCCTACGCGTCGCTCGGGCGACGGCCGGTCGCGGCTCGCGTGGCGCTGATCGCTGCGGCCCTGCCGTTCGCGATCGCATCGAACATCATTCGCCTCACCACGACCGGCGCGGGCGTCTACTACATCGGGCCGTGGACCCTGAAGACCGCGTATCACATGTTCAACGGCACCGTGAACTTCCTGCTGACGTTCCTGTTGCTCCTGATCCTGGACGGCGCCCTGATGGGGCTCGCACGACGGTGGTCCCGATGACACGTCTCTCGTGGTTCAGTGCGGCAGCCTTGGCCCTTCTGGGGCTGGCCGGGGGGCTCTTTGCTGTGCCACGGGAAATCCGGCAGGTTCCGCTGGTCGCACCGCTGGAGACCATCCCAGGCGTCCTCCGGGACTGGCAGGCGGTGGACCAGGGGGAACCGGAGATGCTTCCCCAGGATCGGGCGGCGCCCGCCCAGCTCGTCCGCGCCTATCGCAACGGGACGCAGATGGTTTGGGTGACGGTGGGCTACTACCCGAGCCAAGTTCGGCAGCGGCCGGCGTCGCAGGAGCTGCTCTATCCGGGCCAGGGGTGGAGCGAGCTGACCGCGCGCTCGGTTACCGTCCCGCTTGACGGGATCTCCGGACGCGTGATCCCGGCCAATCTCGTCGTCATGCGAGGGCGGGGCCGCGAGTTTGCCGTCCTCTACTGGTACCAGGTCGGCGCGCGTACCGTGGCGAGTGACCACTGGAATCGCGCGCTCCTTCTGTACAACCGCCTCGTGAACCGGCGAGACGATGGGGCCCTGGTGCGGATCGCCTCGCCGGTTCCCGAGGGGACGGGGCCGGAGTCGGTCTTCGCTGAGCAGGTCGAGTTCGTTCAAGCGTTTTACCCGGAGCTGCTGCGAAGGCTGCCGCACTAGGGCGAGAGCGTGCACGGGGAGATGGCAATGAGGAAGCCCAAGCTCTTGATCGTGGAGGACGACGAAGCGATCCGCACCCAGCTCACGTACGCGTTGCGTGAGGATTATGCCCTCGCGTTCGCCGAGGATAGGGCTCAGGCGATCGCGGCGATCCAGGAGAGCCAGCCGGAGCTCGTGACTCTGGACCTTGGGCTGCCGCCCCGCTCCGACACGGCGGAGGAAGGTCTCAACGCGCTCGACGAGATTCTCCGACTCACCCCCACGGCGAAGGTCGTGGTCGTCACCGGAAACCAGGATCGCGAGAATGCCCTCCGAGCGGTTCAGCTGGGAGCGTTCGACTACTACCTGAAGCCGATCGACCTGTCGGAGTTCAAGGTGCTGCTTCGGCGGGCCGTCCGGCTCCAGGGACTCGAGGAGGAGACGGAGAGTTGGATCCACGATCAGGAAGAGGCGATCCGGTTCGAGGAGATCCTCGGCAGCACGCCCGCGATGCGCGAGATCTTCAGGATCGTTCAGCGGGTGGCCAAGTCCGACGCGACGATCCTCGTCCAGGGGGAAAGCGGAACGGGGAAGGAGCTCGTCGCTCGAGCGATCCACCGGCGGAGCCGGCGCCACGGCGCCTCGTTCGTGGCGATCAACTGTGGGGCTATTCCGGAAACTCTCCTCGAGGCAGAGCTCTTCGGCCACGAGAGGGGCGCGTTCACCGGGGCCCACATCCAGCGCAAAGGCAGGTTCGAGCTGGCGGAGCGCGGCACGCTGTTCCTGGATGAGATCGGCGAGCTGAGCCTGATGCTCCAAGTCAAGCTCCTTCGCTTCCTCCAGGAGCGCACCATCGAGCGAGTTGGGGGACGCGAGGCCATCCCCCTGGATCTTCGCGTGATCGCTGCGACGAACCGGGACCTGAAGGTTCAGCTCCAGCAGGGACACTTCCGCGAGGACCTCTACTATCGCCTT